>DASVPC010000209.1:0-10959 GCA_036383055.1 Rhizobium sp.
CGTCGCAGCACGGTCGAGTGATACACCCCGAGACCTTCGGCGGCAGCCCGCACCGAGCCTCCGCGCGCCACGGCAAGAAAGTAGCGAATGTCGTCCCAGTCGATCATGGTGCAATCCGGCACCGGAGGGTGCGCCTTCCAAAACCCGTATCCGGCGCATCGTACAGCAACACGAGCAGTCGTTATAGCTCATGTCGACGAGCGTGGCCCCGTTCCGAACGGCGGACATCGATCGTCGCGGCTGGCGTCAGTCGTCCAGCCGGATCGATTTTGCACCACCGATGTGCGCGCTTGCGCACTCAACAACTGATGCCGACGGACCCATTTCGAGGTCCTCGGAGGCAGATGCTGTCCCGACACCACGAAAGGAGAAGTCATGGGAAAGCTTGAGGGTAAGGTTGCAGTCATCACGGGTGGATCCAGCGGTATGGCGCTAGCGAGCGCCAAGCGGTTCGTTGAAGAAGGCGCCTATGTCTTCATCACGGGCCGGAGGCAGGAGGCGCTCGACGAGGCCGTCAAGCTGATTGGCCGGAACGCGACCGGCGTGCGCGGCGATGCGGCCAATCTCGACGACATCGACCGCCTGTTCGACACGGTCAAGCGGGAAAAGGGTAAGATCGACGTCCTGTACGCGAGTGCCGGCGCGGGCGAAGCCGTCCCGCTGGGCGAGATTACCGAGCAGCATTTCGATGCGACCTTCGGCCTGAATACGCGCGGCACGCTGTTTACGGTTCAGAAGGCGCTACCGCTGTTCAACGATGGCGGATCGATTTTCATGACCGGGTCGGTTGCTTCGGTGAAAGGTTTTCCTGGTTACGGCGTGTATGCGGCGAGCAAGGCGGCGTTGCGCTCATTCGCACGCACTTGGCTCAACGAACTGAAGGGCAGGAATATCCGGGTGAACGTGCTGAGCCCGGGGCCGATCGCCACACCGATGCAGGACCAAGTTCTCACCGAGGAGGCGAAGCTGATGTTCGAATCTCTGATCCCGCGGGGAAAGATGGGCCATCCTGAGGAAATTGCGGCGGTCGCGCTGTTTCTTGCTTCAGACGATTCGAGCTTCGTGAATGGGGTGGAGTTGTCTGTCGACGGCGGCTTCTCGGCCATCTGAACTCCCGCCGGAGCGCCACACAACGAAACGGATAACCCAGCGCCGTTGAGGGCTGGGGAATCAATATCAACACGGATCGGAGAAGTATTATGAGCTATGCGATTGTAGGATTCGGGAAGATAGGTCAGGCCCTGGCTCACGCCTTCGCCCGTAAAAACATCGACGTGACCGTCGCGAGCCGCCGGTCGCCCGAGGCGTTGACGCCGCAGGCTCGGGCGATTGGACCCACGGTCGTCGCCAAGTCGCTGCGGGATGCACTCGAGGCCGACACAATCATCTTGGCGGTCCCGTTCGGGGAGCACCGCGAGGTTGCGAAGGCTCTCCCGAGCTGGAAAGGCAAGACGGTCATCGACGCGATGAACGCGTTAGTTCCCCTTGAGGAGCTGGACGGCCTCCCGTCCTCCGCCTTCGTCGCGAAGTCGTTCACTGGCGCCAAGTTCGTGAAAGGTTTCAATCATCTGGTTGCGGCCACCCTGGCCGCCGATCCTGTCGTCGAGGGCGGGCACCGGGTCGTCTTTCTGTCGAGCGACGACGAGGACGCGATCGCTCCCGTGGCGGATTTGGCCAAACAACTCGGATTCGCACCCGTCAAGCTGGGAAAGCTCAACGAGGGTGGTGCGCTGGTGCATGCCCGCGGCCGCATCTGGGGCCAGCTCATCTTTCAGGATTTGTTCAAGAAGGAGCAGTAATCGATTTACGACTGTGATCGACGCCGAGAACCGGTCGCGCGCGCTAACGTCTTCCAGCAGCGCGCGGCCGAGTATTTGAAAGCCAGGCTCCCCTTCACTCCCACTCGATCGTGCCCGGCGGCTTCGACGTCACGTCATAAACGACGCGATTGATGCCGCGGACTTCGTTGATGATGCGGGTCGCGGCGCGGCCGAGGAATTCCATGTCGTAGTGGTAGAAGTCGGCGGTCATGCCGTCGACGGAGGTGACGGCGCGCAGTGCGCAGACGAATTCGTAAGTACGGCCGTCGCCCATGACGCCGACGGTCTGGACCGGCAGCAGCACGGCGAAGGCCTGCCAGATGGCGTCGTAAAGGCCGGCCTTGCGGATTTCGTCGAGATAGATGGCGTCCGCTTCGCGCAGGATCTCCAGCTTTTCGCGGGTGATGCCGCCCGGGCAGCGGATGGCAAGGCCGGGGCCGGGGAAGGGATGGCGGCCGATGAAGCTGTCGGGCAGGCCGAGCTCCTTGCCGAGCGCGCGCACTTCATCCTTGAAAAGTTCGCGCAGCGGCTCGACGAGCTGCATCTTCATGCGCTCCGGCAGGCCGCCGACATTGTGGTGCGACTTGATGGTGACGGACGGGCCGCCGGTGAAGGAAACGCTCTCGATGACGTCGGGATAGAGCGTGCCCTGGCCGAGGAAATCGGCGCCGCCGAGCTTCTTGGCTTCCTCTTCGAAGGTTTCGATGAAGAGACGGCCGATGATCTTGCGCTTGGTCTCGGGATCGCTGACGCCCTCCAGCTCGCCGATGAAGCGCTCGGAAGCGTCGACGTGGAGGAGATGCAGATTGTAGTGCTCGCTGAACATGGCGACGACATTGGCCGCCTCGTCCTTGCGCATCAGGCCATGGTCGACCAGGATGCAGGTCAGCTGATCGCCGACCGCTTCGTGGATCAGCAATGCTGCGACGGAGGAATCGACGCCGCCCGACAGGGCGCAGATGACGCGCTTGTCGCCGACCTGGCCGCGGATCGCCTGCACCGCCTTGGCGCGATAGGCCGACATCGACCAGTCGCCCTTGATGCCGGCAATATTGTGAATGAAGTTGCCGATCAGCTTGGCGCCATCGGGCGTATGCACGACTTCCGGATGGAACTGCACACCGTAATATTTACGCTTCTCGTCGGCGATGAAGGCGTAGGGCGCATTCGAGGAGGTGGCGACGACTTCGAAGCCTTCCGGCAGCGCGGTAACGCGGTCGCCATGGCTCATCCAGACCTGATGGCGCGAACCGGAGGACCAGAGGCCCTCGAACAGCGCGCAATCCTTGTTGACGTCGAGGAAGGCGCGGCCGAATTCGCGGTGATGGCCGCTCTCTACCTTGCCGCCGAGCTGCATGCACATGGTTTGCTGGCCGTAGCAGATGCCGAACACCGGGATACCGCTGTCGAAGATGATCTGCGGCGCTCGCGGCGAACCTTCATCGACGGTCGAGGCCGGGCTGCCGGAGAGGATCACGGCCTTCGGCTGCAGACGCTCAAAACCGGCGTCTGCGGACTGGAAGGGGACGATTTCGCAGTAGACGCCCGCTTCGCGCACGCGCCGTGCGATGAGCTGCGTCACCTGGCTGCCAAAATCGACGATGAGAACGGTGTCTGGATGTGCTGTCTGGGTCATGGCGAGCCTTTAATGAAAAGCGCTTTCGCTGGCAATCGTGCAAATCATGCTGCAGCCGATTTTATTGTCCCGATTGTCCTTACTTCTGGCGGTTTCCGGTCCTTTAGAACCAGAATACGCCGTCTTCAAGGGCGGTGAACAGCCCATCGACGGCATTGGAAAGCTTGCGGTCGATGATATGCAGATATTCCGTCCAGTCGGAAATATGCTGCAGATCGACCTTTCCGTCGGAAATACCGCGCAGCCCGATCAGCGGCCGGCCAAAGGCCTGGCAGGCGCGCAGCACGGCATAGGTCTCCATCTCCACCATGTCGGCGGCGATCCGGCCATAGGCTTCCGCGCCGGAAATGATGTTGCCGCCGGTTGAAAGGCTCGCCTCCGGAACGCCGGGAATGCGTAGCGGCAATTCGATGGTGGCGGGCAGGTCGAGGAAGGGAGTGCGGCCCTTCTCGAAGCCGAGCGGCGAAGCATCCATGTCGCGATAGGAAACGGAGGTGGCCTGATAGACTTCCGTCTGCTCCAGCCGGGCGGAGCCGGCCGATCCCAGCGAAACCACGAGGTCGGGGAGATCGTCCTGCGCTTCGAGCCGTGCGAGCGTGCGTGTCAGCACGACCGCTGCCTCGACCGGGCCGACGCCGGTCATCAGTGGTTCGAAGCGGGATCGCAGGAAAGGGCCATATTCGGCTTCGGCCGCCATCACGAACAGGATGGATTTTCCCGATACGCGCTTCAGTTCGAATGTCATCCGGTAATTCCCTCTCGACCTCGGATGACCATCATTGTCCCGGTCATGGAGGCAATCAGTTTGGCTGGTCCGTCGCCGATGGCATAGCCGCGCCCGTCGGCGACGATGATCGTGGTGCCCGGCTTGGTCACTTCGCCGCGAAACAGAAAGCGCTCGCCGCGTCCTGGCGACATCAGGTTGACCTTGAATTCGATGGTGAGGATCGAGGCGGTGGGGTCGATGAGGCTATAGGCCGCGAAACCGCAGGCCGAATCCAGCGCCGCCGAGATGATGCCGGCGTGCAGGATGCCGTGCTGCTGCGTCAGCTTGACGTCGAACGGCAACTCGATCTCGACCATGCCGTGCTCGACACGCGTCAGTTCGGCGCCGATGGTCGCCATCGCCGCCTGCCGCTCGAAACTCGTCCTTATGCGCGCCCGAAAGTCGCCGCTGTTTTCCCCGGTCATGCTGTTCCCTTTCGCGGGTGCGAAATTGGCATGGCAGGGTTATTTGGACAAGAGCGATATGATGGAATTCGACATCGCGAAAACGATACGGCTGCGACATTGTTTTTCCATGATGCTCGGTTTCCGGTATGCTCATTGAAAGATTCGAGATGGAGCTGAAATGGCGACGATCCTGCAATCGACCAAAGCTTACGAAAGCTGGATGCGCGCGCAGCTTGGCGCCGATCTGGTGGAGGCCGATCTCGACAAGAAGTACAGGAAGATGAAGAGCGGCGGTTTCGTCTTCCTGCGTGCTACCTATTGGCGCTGGGCCGAGACCATCTTCGACATTTGCCCCGACCTTGCGGATGCGCCGCAATTGCTGGCGATCGGCGACACGCATCTGGAGAATTTCGGCACCTGGCGCGACGAGGAGGGGCGGCTGGTCTGGGGTCTCAACGATTTCGACGATGCGGCCGCCATGCCCTATGCGCTCGATTTGGTGCGGCTGGCGGCGAGCGCGATCCTGGCGCGTGGCGATGACGGCCCGACACCGCGTGCGATTGCCGATGCCATCCTGGGCGGCTATCGGCGCGGCATGCAGAAGCCTTCGGCGGTCATCCTCGAGCGCGATTATAAATGGTTGCGCAACGACGTGATCCTGTCGAACGCCGAGCGCAAGACGTTCTGGGAGAAATTTCGCGATCTGCCGGCGGCGGCCAAACCGGTGCGCGAGCCCTATCTCGACGCATTGCGGCGGTCATTGCCGGACCCGACGCTTGCCTTCGTTCCCAAGCCGCGCACCGCTGGCACCGGCAGCCTCGGACGTCCACGTTTCGTCGCCGATGTCGAATGGCGCGGCGGGCCGGTGCTGCGCGAGGTCAAGGCTCTGGCACAATCCGCGTGGTCTCTCTGCCACAACCCGTCGGACACGGCGATCCATACCGGCGTCATCGCCGCCGGCCGGACGCGTGCTCCCGATCCGCGCTATCAGGTAACCGGCACGCTGTTGGTCCGTCGTCTGTCGCCGAACAGCCGCAAGATCGAAGTTGCGGGCGACGCGCAGATCCTGCTGTCGCCCGATATGCTCGACCTGATGGGCTTCGAAATCGCCAATTGCCATGCGGACGACGCCTCGCGCATTCCGCCGGTTCTGGCCGATCTAGACAAGCGCGGCGGCGATTGGCTGCGGGCATCCGCCAAGGCGGCGGCAGCCGCGATCAGCGTGGAGCAGGTGGAGTTTGCGAAGCGCTGGTGAGGTGGATTGGGGCCTCAGCTGCGCCCAATCCGCACAATATGCTGATCCCAGGCCACATCGCTGTGTTGTCCCAGAAACTCCCCGCGATAGGACGACACCGCAAAGCCATGCGCCGCCGGCGCGATCCCCGCCGCATCCGCTATGCTCTCGACCTTCAGCACCGCCCCGGTCCTGGCATCCAGCGTCACGGAGGTCCCCTCGACCGGCGACGTCACGCCGACGAGGTTATCAGTGCGGTTGACGGCGATGGCGCCGACATAGTTGCCGAGCGCGCGGGTGGTGTCGTCGGGCAGGGAGACGAAGGTCAGATCCTCGCCCTTGGCGAAATGGCCGATGAGTGGCGGCAGATCGTTGCGGCGGCCTTCATACTGGCAGGCGAACCAGATGCGGCCCTGGGCGTCGATATCGACATGCCGGGTGGAAACCTGGGCATATTGCGGCGGCAGGGCGTGTTTTTCGATCAGCCGGCCGCTTGCCGCGTCGATCAGCGTCAGCGACGGTTCCATATGGTCGAGGTTGAGCTTGGTGCGGCCGAAATCCGGATGGGTCTCGATACCGCCATTGGCGACGATCAGAAGCTTGCCGTCGTCGGACACGGTCATGTCATGCGGGCCGGTGCCATAAGTCTCGTACTCGCCGATGCGGGAGAAACGGTTGCGGGCGTCGTAGATGCCGATCATGCCCCTATTGGCGTCGAAGTCGTTCTCGCTGGCATAGAGCAGCTTGCCGTCAGGCGAAAACGTGCCGTGGCCATAGAAATGCCGGCCCTCGCGGGCGGTGATGACGATTGGTTCGCCCTTGTTCCAGGGATCGAAGATCATCGCATAGGTGCCGGGCCGGCGGGCGAAGGCGACGGTCTTGCCGGTCGCCTTCGAAAAGGCCATGCCGTGGGCGCGGGCCGGCAGCGCTACTTGGTCGATGATCTCTCCGCGCTCGGTGACAGTCGCCACGGCAAAGGAGCCGTCTGCGGCGCGCATGCCGGACGCATAGACCGCATCGGCTTGCTCCAGCGCCATCAGCGCGCCGGGCTTCAGAGCTGCCAGGAAGGTCAACCCCGCCGCCTTGACGAAGGCCCTACGGTCGATCAGCGCGCTCCGCATTGTCATCAATCCCCGTCGGCGAAGGAGAAGCCGGCGGAAAGGCCGATTGCGCCGCCGTAATTGTCGCTGAAGCCGGTGGTGAGGTCGCGCGTGTCGGAAAGCAGCTTGTCGATCTTGGCACGGTCGGTGTCGCTTGCGATCGCCGCGTCGATATCGGGATTGACGGTCGGCGCGGTGGCGATCAGTCTATCGAGCAGTGCGTCGATCTTGCCGGCCATGTCGCGCTTGTCGGCGGGCAGGAGGTCGGCCATCCCGGCCTTTTCCCAGAGCGCCTTCAGCCCTTCGAGATTGCCGGTGAGCGAGGTCCAGGTGTTGCCGGAGCGCCAGTAGATCGCCATTTTCGGCCGCGCTGCCGCCGGATCGCCCTTGTAGAAGGTTTCCAGCCGCTGGTCGCGCACGTTGCCGGCACCATGCACGAGGATGCCGAGGAGCGCCGTGACAGCCTCCTTGTTGTCCATGAATTCTTCGCTGTCCTTGCCAGGGTTCTTCCAGGACTTCTGCACGCCGTTCGGATCGTCCCATTCGTCGGCGATTTCCTTGGAGACATTCTCGATATTGCCCGCGATAGCGGCGCCGTAGCGGCAGCGGAACCCCTGCTTTTCGCCGCTGAGCACATCGGAGCCATTGCCATAGAGCACATATTCCAGCGCGGTCATGCTCATCAGCGCCACGCTCTTTTTGGAGACAGCATCGACAGTGGCGTCATGGTCATCGGCCTTGGCGATCAGCGCCTGCACCTGCTTCAGGCCGACGCCCTTGCGGTCGGGATAAAATAGGATGTGCTCGAAACGATTGCCCTGGAGGATCGGTCCGATCTGCACGATCTCGATGCGCGACCAGCTCTTGATCGTATCGCCGAAAGCGGACTGCGCGGTGGAAAGGCTCGCGGCGGAAGGGTCGGCGCAGAGCGCCTTCATCGCCGTCGTCAGCTTCGCGGCGCTGTCATGAACGGCGCGGTAGCCGGGGCGGATGACGTCGTCGATCGCCTTCTGCATCACCACCGGCACGGCGGCTTCGTTCAGCCCGGCGCCGTTGGTTGTTGCCTCCTGGGCGCCGGCAGGCAGCGCCGTGAGGCTGAGGAGGAGGCTTGCGGCAAGCGGCTTGGCAAGGGATGTCCAGGGGCGCATCAGAGAGACTCCAGAAAGTTGATGAGGGCTTGCCTGTCGTCCGGCGGCAGGTTTGCAAAGGTATTACGGGCTTTCTCTGCCTCTCCCCCATGCCAGAGGATGGCTTCAGTCAATGTTCGGGCGCGGCCGTCATGCAGGTAGGCTTGCCGGCCGCTCACCGTCTGCGTCAGGCCTATACCCCAGAGTGGTGGTGTGCGCCAATCGCGGCCGGATGCCACACCCACCGGCTGGCCGTCCGAGAGGCCGTCGCCCATATCGTGCAGCAGGAAATCGGAATAGGGCCAGATCAGCTGGAAGGCCTGGGCCTTGTCCTTGCCGTCGCTGCTCTTGAGATCGTCGCGCGTGACGAATTTCGGCGTATGGCAGGCGGGACAGCCGGATTGATAGAACATGTCCTTGCCGCGCAGCACATCGGGAAAGCTCGCCTTGCGGCGGGCGGGCACGGCAAGGTTCTCCGAGTAGAAGGTGACGAGGTCGAGGATTGGCCCCGGCGCCTCCGTATCGCCGAGGCGCTTCTGCACGCCGGTTGGCATGGAGAGGCATTTCGGCTGCCTGGCCGTGCAATCGCCATAGGGGTTCGGGCGATCGGGCGTGGAAATACCGATATCGGCGGAGAAGGCGCTGGCTACCTGATCGCGCACGTTCGCATTCTGCGCCTTCCAGCCGAAGCGGCCGAGCGCGATCTGCCCGGTGCGGTGATCGCGGACGATGGCGGCGCGGCCGCGAATGCCGTCGCCATCTAGGTCGTCCGGATCGGCATGGGCGAGAATATCAGCTTCCGGAATGGCTTCGATGAGGCCAAGGCCGATCATCGGCGGCGCGATGCGCGCCGAGAGCGTCGTCGTCTCGCCGAGCGGGCCATAGGCGAGATCAGCCACGGCATAATGTGGCTTGCGCAGCATAACGGTCTCGCCGCCCGAAAGCGTCACCGTCTCCTCGGAATAGCTGACGGCCACCTTGCCCTCGGCGGCAAGGCCGGGCACGGCGAGATCCTGCAATTGCGCGCCATAGGTGGCGTCGGGGAAGTTGATTGCCTTGAAATCCCGTAGTGCCTGCTCCTCCTCCGGCGTGATCGCCGGACGCGCCAGGCGCAGCACCATCGATGTGGCGGCGGCTCCCGCCGTCTCCGGCGGATGGCCGCGACCGTCGCGGATATGGCAGCTCTGACAGGAGCGGGCGTTGAACAGCGGACCCAGGCCGTCCGAGGCCTGCGTGGAGGAGGGGGCGGAAACCCAGAGTTTGCGGAAAAGCGCATTGCCGAGATGGAAATTCTCTTCGCGCTCGAGGCCGAGATTGGCCGAGGGTTGCGAGAAGATATCGCGGCTGATGGGAGCGATCGTCGTGGTCTCGCCGCTCTCCATCGCCTCATAGGGCTCGGCCTTGGAGAAATCCGTGGTCGGCCGGGTGGTGTCCTGCACCCGTATTAGCTGTTCGGGCGAAAGATCGGTGCGGACGGACGGGAAATTCAGAATTTCCGCCGCGGCCAGGGTGATGGAAAAAACCAAAAAACCCGCGACAAAGGCGGGCAGGAGGGTGCGGCGAGCCGGGATGCGGGTCATGGGTGCCGGAGCGGCAGCGCTTGAGACGCTGCCGCCCTCCCTACTTACTTCTTGAAGACAGCGTTAGGATTATCCAGGCTGTCGGAGCCTTCAAGCTTGATCGTGCCGAGATCGAGGGCGGCGACGACACGCTGGATGCTCTTCGTCTGGTCGAGCAGGCCGTCGATTGCCTTCTGGACGGTGGCATTGCCGACCGTGTTACCTTCGCCGATCATCTGGTCGTACTTCTCGACCGTTTCGCCGCGATGAACCATAGCCTTCATGGCATCGAGCGTGGCGTTGAGCTTCCCTTCCATCTCCTTGTCGAGCGCTTTGTCCTTGGCGACGATGAGGTCATGCAGCGACGGGCCTTTCAGCTTGGTGCCATCAACGCGCGTGTAGTTGCCGTTATAGGCGGCAGCGATACCGATGGCGTCGTTGTTGTGCGAGTTGTAGGTGTTGTCCGAGAAGCAATCCTGTTCTTCTTCCGGATCGTGCAGCAAGAGGCCGAGCTTCATGCGCTCGCCGGCAAGTTCGCCGTAGGACAGCGAGCCCATGCCGGTCAGGATGGCGGCAAGGCCAGCCTTCGGATCGGCTTCGACATGCTTCGTGGCTTCGCCGTCCGGCGTCCACTTCTCGGTCATGTCCTGCAGGTCGGAGACGAGCAGCGTCGAGGCCGACTTCAGATATTCGGCGCGGCGGTCGCAATTACCGTGCGTGCAGTTCTTGAGATCGTAATCGGTGGCGGGACGTTCGCCGGCGCCGGGACCGGTGCCGTGCAGGTCCTGGCCCCAGAGCAGGAATTCGATGGCGTGATAGCCGGTCGCGACATTGGCTTCGACGCCGCCGGCCTGATGCAGCGTGCCCGAGAGGAATTCCGGCGTCAGATGCGAGGCGTCGACATCCTTGCCGTTGATTTTGATCGTCTTGTTGGCGATGACATTGGCGACATAGAGCGAATTCTCGTCACTCTCGGTGCCGTAGGAGGCGTCGACATAGTCGATCAGGCCTTCGTCCAGCGGCCAGGAATTGACCTTGCCTTCCCAGTCGTCGACGATCGGGTTGCCGAAGCGATAGGCTTCCGTCTGCGCATAGGGAACACGGGCCTTGATCCAGGCCGCACGCGCCGCCTTCAACGTCTTGTCGCTCGGATTGGCGATGAGGGCGTCAATTGCCTTGTCGAGTGCCTTCGCCGTCGTCAGCGAGTCCTGATATTTGGCATGTGCCAGTTCCGCATAATGCTTGAGAACGGCGGCTGGCTCGGGAGCGGCTGCAAATGCCGGCAGAGCGTATGCGGCAGACGTGACAAC
>DASVPC010000210.1:0-41247 GCA_036383055.1 Rhizobium sp.
CGTTCAATGCATGTACCTTAATGAGGCGTCCGGTATCGACCGGTGACCGCGTCATTGTTTTCGCCGGCCAGCGCCGCCCGTTGCCCGGGACTGACCGCCGTTGCGGTACCGTTCGAGCAGGTTTGCGCGCTTCACTACACCCTCACCCGCCCGCCCTGCAAGCGCTGCGGCATGGATAAAAGCGTTCTGGCCCATCAGTTCTTCCATTTCCGCCTCCGTGAAGACACGGAACGACGGTATTTCCTTTTCGGTCTCCATCCCGAGATGCCAGGCCTTTCGGGCTTGGTCGATCTTGCGAACGCCGTCCGCGGCGGCATCGATCGCATGGAACACGGCAAGTGCCGAACCGTTGCGAACGGAGCCGTCGACTTTCGACGCGCCATTGACGAACTGGCTCGCCTTGCGCGCCATGTGCATCATCCCGGCAATCTGCACCACAAGAAGGCGGTCGACGGTGGCGCCGAGATCGCTCGGTGCCGTCACCTCCGCCTTCAGGGCGCGGGCAAACAGTTTCTTCGCCACTGCCTTGTCCACCAGCGCCCGGTCGAGCTTGACCCAGCAGCCGCGTCCCGGCAGCTGCCGCTTCAGATCGGGAACGATGGTCCCGTCCGGAGCGGCGACGAAGCGGATCAGCTCATCCGGCGATCCGCTTTCGCGTGTTACGATGCACATACGTCCGTTCACGTCACTCCCGAGATCGTCGTCCTCAGGTGGCGTATTCGGCTCTTCGGTGCTCGTCATGCTTCTTGCTCGGTCTCATCCTCCGCGACCTCTTCGGCCTCGGTGGCGAGATCGGCTTCGGTGATCCAGCCGGCCGCCAGGCGAGCCTGAACGATCATCTGTTCGGCTTCGACGCGCGAGATTTCGAGCTTGGAGAACAGGCCTTCGAACTTCTTCGTTTCGCCGTTCTTGCGCTCGCTCCAGCCGACGAGATCATCGGCGGCGCAGCCGGCGAAGTCCTCGATTGTCTTGATGCCGTCCTCACCGAGGGCGACCATCATCTGCGCGGTCATGCCGTTGATCTGACGCAGTTCGTCGGCAACGCCGAGCGCCTTGCGCTTCTCGTCCATTTCGGCTTCCAGGCGCTCCAGATATTCGCGGGCGCGGGTCTGGATTTCCTGGGCGGTGTCTTCGTCGAAACCGTCGATGGAAGCGATTTCGTCGAGTTCGACATAGGCCAGTTCCTCGACGGCGGCAAAGCCTTCCGAGGCCAGAACCTGGCCGACCATTTCGTCGACGTCGAGCGCGTCCATGAACAGGTTGGTGCGCTCGTTGAATTCCTTCTGACGACGCTCGGACTCTTCCGCTTCCGTCATGATGTCGATGTCCCAGCCGGTCAGCTGCGAGGCGAGGCGGACGTTCTGGCCGCGGCGGCCGATGGCCAGCGACAGCTGTTCGTCCGGAACCACGACTTCGATGCGCTCGGCATCCTCATCGAGAACGACCTTGGAGACTTCCGCCGGCTGCAACGCGTTGACGACGAAGTTCGCCGGCTCGTTGGACCACGGAATGATGTCGATCTTTTCGCCCTGCAATTCGCCGACGACGGCCTGAACGCGCGAACCGCGCATACCGACGCAGGCGCCGACCGGATCGATCGACGAGTCGTTCGAAATGACGGCGATCTTGGCGCGCGAGCCCGGATCGCGGGCAACCGACTTCACCTGGATGATGCCGTCGTAGATTTCCGGCACTTCCATGGTGAAGAGCTTGACCATGAACTGCGGATGCGTGCGCGACAGGAAGATCTGCGGGCCGCGCTGTTCGCGGCGTACGTCGTAAACGTAAGCACGGACGCGGTCGCCATAGCGGAAGTTTTCGCGCGGGATCATTTCGTCGCGGCGGATGATGCCTTCGCCACGGCCGAGATCGACGATGACGTTGCCGTATTCGACGCGCTTGACGGTGCCGTTGACGATTTCGCCGACGCGATCCTTGAATTCGTCGAACTGACGGTCACGCTCGGCTTCGCGCACCTTCTGCACGATGACCTGCTTGGCCGACTGGGCGGCGATACGGCCGAAATCCATCGGCGGCAGCGGATCGGCGATGAAGTCGCCAAGGGCTGCGTCCGGGTTGCGGTCGCGGGCCAGCTCCAGCGGGATCTGCGTGGAATAGTCCTCGGCCTTTTCGACAACTTCGAGCAGGCGCTGCAGACGGATTTCGCCGGTCTTCGGATTGATGTCGGCGCGGATGTTCGATTCCGTGCCGTAACGCGAGCGCGCGGCCTTCTGAATCGCGTCCGCCATCGCGGCAAGCACGATCTCGCGGTCGATGACCTTTTCGCGCGCCACTGCATCTGCAATCTGCAGAAGTTCTAGCCGGTTCGCACTGACTGCCATGTTTAGTCTCCGTCTTCCTGCCCTGGGGTTCCCGTCCCGTTAGGCGGTTCGTTGATCGGTTTATTCTTCTTCGTCCGCTTCGTTCTGGTTCGCAGCCTCGGCTTTCGCCTGCTTGTCGGCGCGCAACGCATCGCGGATAAGATCGTCCGTCAGGATCAGCTTGGCGTCGGCCAGCGTGCTGAACGGAATGGTGACCTTCGGTTCTTCGCCGTAAGCGACCTGGTCGCGCTCGATCGTGAAGCCATCGTCATTGACGTCGGCGATCTTGCCACGGAACCGCTTGCGGTTGTCCACCAGGATCGAGGTCTCGCACTTGACGATGTGGCCGGTCCAGCGGACGAAATCCGACTTGCGCACCATCGGGCGGTCGATGCCGGGCGAAGAGACTTCCAGATGATACGCCTTATCGACGGGATCTTCCACATCCAGCACCGGCGAAATCGCCGTGGAGATCTCTTCGCAGCCCTGGACGTTCATGGAGCCGTCGTTGCGCTCAGCCATGACCTGCAATGTGAGGCCGTTCTGGTTCATGAGGCGAACACGCACCAGGCGATAGTCCATGCCGACGAGCACAGGCTCGATGATGGCGGCAATGCGCTGGTCAAGGCCGGTTTCGACGATCAGCCGCGGTTCATTGATATGGTCTGCGTTTGTCACTTCCGACAAGCGTTCACTCCTGCAGGGTGCTGCAATTGGGAGATCGAGCTAATAAAAAAGAGCGGGTCCTCGCGGCCCACTCTTCATCACACGATCAAGAATTTGAAGCGGATATAATCCCGTTCCGGCCAAATTGCAAGGCATTCGCGCCGGAACCCCGGCCTGCCGCTTATTTCAGCACGCCGAGCATCGAGCTGTCGGGATAGCAGGTCGGTTTCAGGCCGCTCTTTTGCTGCCACTGGCCGATCGACCGCCTTGTCTTGTAGCCCGGCAATCCGTCGGTGCCGCCGACGTCGTAGCCCTTGCGTTCCAAAGTCTTCTGCATGCCGGCGACATCCGAGCGCAGCATCTTGCCGACATCGCCCCATTGGCCCTGGAAGGCGCCGGAGCCATAGGCGATGCGGTCGGCGAGATTGCCGATATAGAGGCCGTAGAGATCGGAATTATTGTATTCCTTGATGGTGTAGAAATTCGGCGTGACGATGAATTCCGGCCCGTCGCGACCGGCCGGCACCAGCATCATGCCGGTGGAGCGCAGCTCGTCGGAGGGAAATGCCTTGCCGGCGATCCTGGCGATCCCGAGCGAGGTCCATTGCGAAATCGGCTTGGCGAGATCCGGCCCTTCCTGCGCGCAGGAAATATTCTGCGGGATCGTCACTTCATAACCCCAGCCACGGCCGCGCTGCCAACCCTTCTGCACCAGATAGTTGGCTATGGAAGCCAGCGTGTCCGGTACCGACGTCCAGATGTTGCGATGCCCGTCGCCGTCGAAATCGACCGCATATTTCAGGTAGCTGGTCGGCATGAACTGCGGCTGGCCGAGTGCGCCGGCCCAGGATCCCATGAACTGATCGGGCGTGACGTCGCCATGCTCGAGAATGCGCAAACCGGCAATCAGCTCGGTGCGGAACATGTCCTTGCGAGTCGACATGAAGGCCTTGGTCGCCAGCACCTGTACCGCCGAATTCGGCAGTTTCGCCGCGCCAAAACCGGTCTCGCGGCCCCAGATGGCAAGCAGGATCGGGCCGGGCACGCCATAGACCTTTTCGATGCGTTTCAGCACCGGGCCATATTGCGCGGCGAAGCTGCGCCCCGTCGTTGCCAGCCTCTGCAGTCGACCCTCGTTGAAATAGGGCGCGGGCGAAGAGAATTCCGCCTGGGTCTGCTTCTGCTCCTTGGGCTTCGGAAAGCCGGGCGGGGCGAGGTCGGGCAGGTTCCAGTTCAGCGTCACGCCGGCAAAGGCGGCCTGGAAGGTCTTTTCGGAGATGCCGTCCTTGTGTGCTTCCGGCCAGAGGTCTTTCTGGATCCAGGTCTGGAACTGGGCTTCGACATCGGCCTTGGAGGCGGCGAGGGCGGGTAGGGGGAGGAGGGTCAGGAGGAGGATACAGATGAAGGAAAGAAAGTGTCGAGTTTGCCGTACCTCCGACACCCCCCTCTGTCGCTTCCGCGACATCTCCCCCACAAGGGGGGAGATCGTTGGGAGTGCGCTGCGCCCTCCATCGAGCCGATGCGCTTCAGTTTCCGCAGATTCGAAATTAGTTTGAGATAAGACAGTGCCGCGAGCTACCAATCTCCCCCCTTGTGGGGGAGATGTCACAAAGTGACAGAGGGGGGTATGCACTCTCCTCATACGCAGTCCTCTATTGCATCTTCAAATCGCCGTCCGCGCCCTGAGCGCCGCCGTGAGCGTGCCCTCGTCGAGATAGTCGAGCTCGCCGCCGACGGGGACGCCGTGGGCCAATCGGGTGATCTTGACCTCGAGGCCAGCGAGCTGGTCGGTTATATAGTGTGCTGTGGTTTGCCCCTCGACGGTGGCGTTGACGGCGATGATGATTTCGCGGACGCCGCCTTCGCCGACACGCTGGATCAGGCCGCGAATGTTGAGATCGTCGGGGCCGACGCCGTCGAGTGGCGACAGAACGCCGCCGAGCACATGATAGGCGGCATTCATTGCCGCGGCGCGCTCCAGCGCCCAAAGGTCGGCGACATCCTCGACGACGATGATGACGGACTGGTCGCGGTGGCCGTCGGTGCAGACGGTGCAGGGATCGACGGTGTCGACATTGCCGCAGCGCCAGCAGATTTTCACCTTGTCATAGGCCTCGCCCATGGCATGGGAGAGGGGGCCGAGAAGTTGGTCCTTCTTCTTGATCAGGTGCAAGGCGGCACGCCGCGCCGAGCGCGGCCCAAGCCCCGGCACCTTCGCCAGGAGCTGGATGAGTTTCTCGATTTCGGGGCCGGTGACTCGCTTTGCCATGCGAGGCTTTTAGCCGATAAGTTACGGGAACGGAATCACGGAAGGGATGAAAATTCCAGTCACTTGTTCCGGCGATGCCGAACGACTGCCCGGTAAGAGCTACGGGCCGGCATCGATAAGCATGGAGGTTACATGGCCTTCTTCAATCGAGCAGGGCACGAAAGCGCTCGAACAGCGCCCGTCCCTTGGGCCAGTCGCCAAGCCCCGAGGCGGCATTGATGTGGCCGAGCGCGCCGACATCGACGAGTTCGCTGCCCCAAATCGAGGCGCTTTTCCTTGCATAGTCGAACGGTCCATAGGGATCGTTGGTGCTGGCGACGAGGAGCGATGGAAACGGCAGCCTTTGGCGCGGCGGATTGGCGAAGCTCGGGGCTTCACTTAGATAGACTTCTCCGGTGGGATCGGGCACCGCGACGAGAAATGCGCCGAGGATTTTCGTTTTCGCGGAAGCTGCCCAATGCGCGATGAACTGGCAGGCAAGGCTATGGGCGATGAGGATCGGCGGCGTTTTCGCCCGGCCGATCTCGCGATCGAGCGCGGCGATCCAGTCCAAAAGCTCCGGCCTGTCCCAGCTTGACGGCTGAAACCGGTGCAGTCGCGGGTCCTGCCGTTCCCACAGGGTTTGCCAATGATCTTCTCCGGACCCGCCAAGGCCGGGGAGCACGATGATATCGCTCATATCTTTCCTCTCGCTGTCTGTCGATCACGAGAGATTGGCATGCCTCCTCCGCCATTGACATTGCAATCCATCGGATAAAACTTGGAGCCGCCGATGAATTGAAGGTTCAGAGATGGAAAGCTTCGAGAGAGACCTGGATCCGACCGACCTGTCGATGATCGAGATCCTGCAAGCGGATGGACGGATTTCCGTCTCGGAGCTTGGCCGTCGCGTCGGTCTGTCACAGCCGGCCGCGTCGGAACGCCTGAAGCGGCTGGAGGAGCGCGGCATCATTGCCGGCTATCGCGCCATTGTCGATCCCGCCGCCGTCGGTCTCGGCATGATGGCCGTCATCCGGCTGCGGACGACGCATGAGCATATCCGCCCCTATTTGAAGCAGTTCTCGGAAATGCCGGAGATCATCGAGGTCCTGCGGCTGACCGGCGAGGATTGTTTCCTGCTCAAGGTGCTGGTGCCGTCGCCGGCCGACCTTGAAACCATCGTCGATTCCATCGCTCGGCATGGCGCCGTGACGACATCGCTGGTGCTGCGAAACGAGCCGACAAAACCGATCGGCCGCGAGCTCATCCGCAGGGCGGTGCGCTAAATCTTTTCAGGAATGGCCTGTCAGAAGGGCATCTTGAAGCCGGGCGGGATCGGCAGGCCGGCGGTCAGTTCGCGGGTCTTTTCGGCGGTGATTGTCTCGGCCTTGTCCTGGGCGTCCTTGTTGGCGGCGACGATCAGGTCTTCGAGGATTTCGACGTCGTCTTCCTTGAAGAGCGACGGGTCGATCTTGATGCCCAGCATTAGTCCCTTGCCGTTGACGGTGACGGTGACGAGACCGCCGCCTGCCTTGCCTTCGACGCGGATGTCGGCGATCTCCGCCTGCATCTTCTCCATCTTGGCCTGCATTTCCTTCACTTTGCCCATCATGCCCATGATGTCGCGCATCGTTGCTCGTCCTTCTTCCGCGTCATTCATTATGATTTAGTACAATATGTTTCGAATGCCACCCAGCGGATTTTACGGCGTGGCTGTTCGGTTCGGCATTGCACCCTTAGAATTCGATGTCATCGCCCGGCAGGATATCGCCCTCGTCGGATTCGGCGGTTGCCGGAGCGGCGACTTGCTCCTCTTCCTCGATATCGGGCGCACGCACGCGCACGTCGATGATCTTGGCGCCCGGAAATTGCGCCAGGATTGCCGCGACGTCGGGGTCCTGCCGTGCATCGGCGACCCGCTGCCGCTGTGCATTCGCTTCGGCTTCCACCACCGTCGGCTCGCCTTCGTCGCGGCTGAGGCTGACGATCCAGTGGATGCCGGTCCATTCCTTCAGCTTGACGGCAAGTTCGTTGAGCAGCGTGCCGGGCGCTCCCGGCGTCAGGCTGACGTCGAGCCGGCCCGGCTCCAGCCGCACCGGACGCACGAAGCTGCGCACCATCGCCTTCAGTTTCGGATCGCGCTTCTGGCCGGCCAGCTCCGCGATGTCGGTCATCGAGTTGATGGCAACCAGCGGCTTCGGCGCTTCCGCCGGCTTTTGTTCGATGCGGCCGACGGGAGCGGAATCCGGTTGCGTATTCGGAACTGCGCGCAGCATGGCGACCGGCGCCTGTGGCGCGGGTCGCGGCTGGCTCGTCTCGACCGCGCGCGCCATCACATTACCCTGATAGGAAACCTGCGTTCCGCCGCCATTGCCGTTGGGCAAAGTGGGCGAGGGGCGTGCGCCGCCATTGCCATTGCCGTCGGAGAATTCGGCAAGCCGCCGCGCCGCATCTTCCGGGGCCGGCAGGTGGGCGGCATGCGCCAAGCGGATCAGCACCATTTCGGCGGCGCCGGCCGTGCGCGCGGCACTTTCGGTCTCCGGTATGCCCTTCAGGAGCATCTGCCAGATGCGCGACAGCGTCGTCACGGCGACACCCTGCGCGAATTCCGCGGCCTTGTTGCGCTCGACTTCGCTCAGCGACGGATCGTTGGCGGCATCGGGCACGTATTTCAGGCGGGTGACGAGATGGGTGAAATCGGCAAGGTCGGTGAGTACGACGACGGGATTGGCGCCGGCCTCGTACTGGCTGTTGAATTCCGCGAGCGCTGCCGCGACATCGCCCTTGATGATGTGATGGAAGAGGTCGACGATGCGGGCGCGGTCGGCAAGCCCCAGCATCGAGCGGACGGCGTCGGCTACGACAACGCCGCTGCCATGCGCAATCGCCTGGTCGAGCAGCGAAAGGCCGTCTCGGGCCGAGCCCTCGGCGGCGCGGGCGATCATGGCGAGCGCTTCCGGCTCCGCCTCGATGCCTTCCTTGCCCGAAATGGTGGTGAAAAGGCCGACAAGATCCGACGCGCTGATGCGGCGCAGGTCGAAGCGCTGGCAGCGCGACAGCACCGTGATCGGCACCTTGCGGATTTCGGTGGTGGCGAAGATGAACTTCACATGCTCCGGCGGCTCTTCCAGCGTCTTCAACAATCCGTTGAAGGCGGCCGTCGACAGCATGTGCACTTCGTCGATGATGTAGACTTTGTAGCGCGCCGAAACCGGGCGATAGCGCACCTGCTCGATGATCTCGCGGATATCGTCGATGCCGGTATGGGAGGCGGCGTCCATCTCGATGACGTCGACGTGCCGGCCTTCCATGATCGCCTGGCAATGTTCGCCGGGATCACGCAGGTCGATGGTCGGGCGGTCGATCTCGGGGGTCTTGTAGTTGAGCGCGCGCGCCAGGATGCGGGCCGTCGTCGTCTTGCCGACACCGCGCACGCCGGTCAGCATGTAGGCCTGGGCGATACGGCCGGTTTCGAACGCGTTGGTCAGCGTGCGAACCATCGGCTCCTGGCCGACCATCAGGTCTGTGAAATCCTTGGGACGATATTTGCGGGCCAGAACCCGGTAACCGGTGCCGGTCGAAGCGGCATCTTTTGCTTGTCGCTCGGTGTCGCTCATGGCCCTGCTTATTGCCCGCAGAAAGCCGGGCCTTGCTTTCAAAAAGGGTGGGAGGCTGGCACGATGACCCGTGCCGGGCTCGTTGGGGCTGCTTCCTTCCGGACCTGACCCGGTTGGCGAGTGGCTCGTCCACCACCAACCTCCCGGACGCACATATCGGCAATATCGTCATCAAAAGCAAGCCAAGGCCAAAAAAAACTGCTAAACATTTGAAAAAACACCGGAGGATCACCCATTGAAGGAATTTACGCTCGACGATCGTCTGGCGAATGACAGCGTTTCCGTGACGATCACCGGCCTTTGCGACGTGCGCCTGTCGAAGGACAGCCGCTGGCCATGGCTGGTGCTGGTGCCCCGCCGGCCCGGCATATCGGAAATATTCGAGCTGACCCCGCTGGACCAGATCCTCCTGACCTTCGAGACCAACAAGGTGGCCGCTGCCCTGAAGACAGTGACGGGCGCGACAAAAATCAACGTCGGGGCTCTTGGAAATATCGTCCGACAGCTTCATGTTCATGTGATTGCACGGTTCGAAGGGGACGCGAACTGGCCCGGTCCGATCTGGGGCCACGGCAAGGCGGAGCCCTATACGGACGAAGACATGAACAGCTTCATAGCCAAGTTGCGGGACACGCTTTCACAATGAACCACTCGATCTTCTCTTCGGATGCGCCTCACCCGGAAGCCAGCAGCCTCACGGCCTTTGCGGAAAACCAGCTCAACCGGGACGCCGAGCATCGTGATGAGGAAACGATCCAGCGCGCACTTTCGAAGGAAGGCACGCATATCCTGGCTTTTGCCAGGGACAGGCTGGTTCTGAAGCATGACGGTCAGGTGCTCGATCCGCTGTTTGCGCGCTACGAATTGCAGGAGCTCGATCCGGATTGGGAAGCGGCCGTGCTGCTCGGCTACCGCAAGACCGGCGAACCGCGGCTGGCCGTGCCGGTCCGGATCAATGCCGATGAGCTTGCCAGCCACTATAAGCCCGCCGACATGCGCTCGCTCTGGCGCGATTTCCTGCTTGAAGGCGAAATTCTCGGCGAGGCGGCGCAGGGCATGAGCCTCATCCGCTGGAACAGTGACAACCGCTTCTGCGGCCGCTGCGGCTCGGTGATGGAAAGCCGCATCGGCGGCTACAAGCGGGTCTGCACCGCCTGCGAACACATGATCTTCCCGCGTACCGATCCCGTCGTCATCATGCTGACGGTCGACGAGGAAAAAAATCTCTGCCTGCTCGGCCGCAGCCACCATTTCGCGCCGGGCATGTATTCCTGTCTCGCCGGTTTCGTCGAGCCGGGCGAAACCATCGAGAATGCCGTGCGCCGCGAGACGCATGAAGAGTCTGGAATCCAGATCGGCCGCGTGCGCTACCATGCCTCTCAGCCTTGGCCGATGCCGCATTCCCTGATGATCGGCTGCTATGCCGAGGCGAAGTCGACGGAGATCCATATCGACGCCACCGAGCTCGACGACTGCCGCTGGTTCACGCCGGAAGAAACGCTCGAAATGCTCGATCGCGTCTCGGCCTCCGGCAACACCTCCCCGCCCAAGGGCGCCATCGCCCATCGCCTGATGCGCGACTGGGTGGAATGGAAACGATAGGTCCTCGTTTGCCATGGCGCGCTCGGAACGCTTGCTGACCCTGTTGCAGACGCTCCGGCGCTATCGCCGTCCAGTCAGCGGCGCGGTTCTGGCGGGCGAAACCGGCGTCAGCCTGCGCACGCTCTATCGCGATATCGCCAGCCTGCAGTCGCAGGGTGCGATGATCGAGGGCGAGCCGGGCATCGGCTATGTGCTGAAACCCGGCTTCATGCTGCCGCCGATGATGTTTTCCCAGGATGAGATCGAAGCCCTGGTGCTGGGCTCCCGTTGGGTGGCGCGCGCTGCCGACGAGCGTCTGGCCGCCGCCGGTGCGGATGCGCTTGCCAAGATCGCCGCTGTCCTGCCTGACGACATGCGCGAGACTGTCGAGCAGGCGACGCTTGTCGTCGCCACCCGCCGCGCGCTGGAGGACAAGGCCGACCTCTCCCTCATGCGCAAAGCGATCCGCTCCGAACGCATCGTGCAGCTGACCTATGGTGATGTGAACGGAACCATTTCGACCCGGCGCATCTGGCCCTTTGCGCTCGGCTATTTCGACGAGGTACGCATGGTCATGGGCTGGTGCGAACTGCGTCAGGATTTTCGTCATTTCCGTGCCGATCGCATTGTCGACTTCGCAGTGCTGGAGACCCGCTACCCGCGCCGCCGTGTTGCGCTGGCCAATGAATGGCACAAGCAGCAGGGCATTGCCCATGATTGATCGCTGAGCAGTAGACTACTGCCAGAAACTGTCAGTATGGGCGGTTATTATCGGTATCATTCCACACAGGAAGGAGGACCGATCATGGAAAG
The DNA here is from genome assembly GCA_036383055.1 of Rhizobium sp. Taxonomy (GTDB): domain Bacteria; phylum Pseudomonadota; class Alphaproteobacteria; order Rhizobiales; family Rhizobiaceae; genus Rhizobium. Next base: position 11,247 of record DASVPC010000210.1, read on the forward strand.
CCCTGCTCTCGTCGCCAGAGAGGACACGCATCGTTCTGCCGTTGAGCCGTCTTCGGTGCAAGCTTGGCTGCAACGTTTTGCGCAGGCGGCACTTCACTGTTTCGCGCGGCACCGTTCTCGCCTCGATCTCGACGAAGCGCCCGATGTTATGAAACGCGATCTCGGTTTTCTCGACGGCTGCGCCCCGTATCGCGAGGACGTCCGCCTGCGATAGGCGCGTCTGAGACGCATCCCAACTGCCCATCGACAAACGTCTGCTCCGGCAAGGTCCGTCGTGACCCGCCGGCCGGAACCGATATTGCCGTCATATCCCATAACACCAGAAGGAATATCCCGATGACCAGCCCGAACCTCATCATCTTCTACGTCAAGGACCCGGCCGAAAGCATACCCTTCTATCGCGACCTGCTTGGCCGCGAACCGGCTGTCGCCGCGCCGAATTTTGCTGCCTTCCCGCTCGACAATGGCTTCACCCTCGGCCTATGGCGCCGCAGCAGTGTCGAACCGCAGCCGTCCGCCATCGGCAGCCGCGGCGAACTCGCCTTCATGGTCGAGGGCGAAGGGGCGGTCGCGGAACACTACAAGGATTGGAAGGCGCGTGGCCTGCCGGTCGCGCAGGAACTGACGACGCTGGATTTCGGCCCGACCTTCGTCGTATTGGACCCGGACGGTCATCGCTTGAGGGTTTGTGAACCGGATAAGTGAATTGCAGGGTATACAGCTTTGCCCCTCACCCTAGCCCTCTCCCGGTTTTGACGGGGAGAGGGGACGACCTCTGTATCCACGTCTAGGTAGTTGGCCGGATGGAAGGCTGTGGGTGCGTCTGTCCCCTTCTCCCCGCAAGCGGGGAGAAGGTGGCCGATAGGCCGGATGAGGGGCTTTCCAGCAGCTATGAAGGCTAAAGCTGCCCCCGCATGGGGTGTCCCTTATAGACGCCCAGAATGCGGACCTTCTCGGAAAAGAACCGCAATTCCTCCAGCGCCCGATGCACATTCGCGTCGGTCGGATGGCCCTCGATGTCGGCGTAGAACTGTGTCGCTACAAAACGGCCGCCGAGCTGGTAGCTTTCCAGCTTCGTCATGTTGATGCCGTTGGTGGCGAAGCCGCCCAGCGCCTTGTAGAGCGCTGCCGGAATGTTGCGGACGTTGAAGACGAAGGTGGTGACGATCTTTTCTTCTGGCGTGCTGCGCTGCGCCCAGTTCTCGTCGCGCGACAATATGACGAAGCGCGTCACGTTGTCCTCGGTATCCTCGACATTTTCCGCGACGATATCGAGTTTGTAGAGGTCGGCCGCCAGCCGCGGCGCAAGGGCTGCCATCGTACGGTCGCCTGTTTCCTGCACCAGCTTGGCGGCGCCCGCGGTATCGCCGGCGATGACCGGCTTCCAGCCATTGGCGCGCACGATCTTGCGGCACTGGCCGAGTGCATGGATATGGCTGTGGACCGTGCGGATCTCTTCCTTCTTGACGCCCGGCAGCACCATCAGCTGAAAGCGGATCGGCATGAAATATTCGCCGACGATATGCAGGTTCGATTCCGGCAGCATATGGTGGATGTCGGCAACGCGGCCGGCGATCGTGTTCTCGATCGGGATCATGCCGAGATCGGCCTCGCCATTGTCAACGGCGGCGAAAGCGTCCTCGAAAGTCTGGCAGGGCAGCGGCTCCATCGTTGGGAACATGTCGCGGCAGGCCATGTCGGAATTGGCGCCGTACTCGCCCTGGAAGGAGATTCTATTGGTCTTGGTGGTCATTGGACTGCCTTTGGGGGAAATTCCGTCAGAGAGAGGCGCCGGAAAGGATACGTCGGGCCTTTTCGAGGTCGGCGGCAGTATCGACACCGAGCGGGATCGTGTCAACGATCTCGACATCGATACGCATGCCGGCCTCCAGAGCCCGCAATTGCTCCAGCGATTCGCGCAGTTCGAGCGGTGACGGGCCGAGGCTGACGAATTTCTCCAGCGCGGCGCGGCGATAGGTGTAGAGGCCGATGTGATGATAGAGCGGACCCTTGCCGTAAGGGGCGGTGGTGCGGGTAAAATATAGCGCGCGCAGCCGGCTTTCGGAAAGAGCCGAGCCGACGACCTTGACGACACTCGGCAGGGTCTTCTCTTCCTCGTCCTTGATCTCGACGGTCAGCGTTCCGATGTCGACGGCGGGGTTTTCGAGCGGGCGCAGTGCCGCATGAATGGTCTTTGGATCGATGGTTGGCAGGTCGCCCTGAACATTGACGATGAACTCGATGCGGCCATCGGGATCCACGGCCCGCAGCGCCTCGTGGATGCGATCGGAGCCGGACTGATGGTCCTGGCGCGTCATCACGACCTCGAAACCGGCATTGGCGACGGCGGCATAGGTATCGTCATGATCGACGGCGACGACGATGCGACCGATCGCCGCCTCGCGCGCGCGCTTGGCAACCTGTACGATCATGGGCAGGCCGCAAATATCGGCGAGCGGTTTGCCCGGCAGGCGCGTGGAGGCCATCCGGGCAGGAATGAGCACCAGCGTCTTGTCTAAGTTGGAATCTGTCATCGTTGGGCCTTCTATTCTCGCCGTAAAAGTGTCAAAACGTCTCATGGTGGAGACCGTTTACAGAGTTGCAAGAAACAGCCAAAAGACATAGGTTTCGCGCGAATTCAAGATGGGCCGGCAGCCACTGCCGGAGGCGAGGGGAGCATAGCAGATGAATTCATCCTACGTGAACATGGGTGTCGGGGCACTTCTGGCAACACTGTTTGTGCTGAAGTCCGTGTCGCTCGCGTCAGGATTTATTTTCCATTCAGAGGTGCCGGAAAAGCCCGGCTTTGAAATTGTCGCCGCGGAAGCGCCGGCCGGGGATGCCGGTGGCAAGGCTGCCGAGGCAAAGGAAACGCCGATCGCGCAATTGCTGCAGACGGCAGACGCCAAGGCAGGCGAAACGATCTTCAAGAAGTGTCAGGCCTGTCATTCCGGGGAGAAGGGAGGGCCAAACAAGGTTGGCCCCGATCTCTGGGGCATCGTCGACCGTCCGGTCGCCGAGCATGAAGGCTTTGCCTATTCCGCTGCCATCAAGGGCTTTTCCAAGGGCGGTACGGAAAAATGGACCTACGATCACATCTATCACTTCGTAGCGGCGCCGAAAAAGTTCATTTCCGGAACGGCGATGGGCTTTGCCGGCCTGCCGAAGGAAAAGGATCGTGCCGACCTCATCGCCTATCTGCGTACGCTGGCCGATACGCCGGTGCCGCTGCCCGATCCGAACGCAGCGCCGGCCGCGACGAACTAGAGCAAGTCCAGGCGAATGATTGCCAAAAGCCCGGTCGTTTCGGCCGGGTTTTTGCCGTTTGCGCGGTTGTTCAGACCGAATGCCGGCGCGACCGCGTTCTCTGGTCGATATCATAGACTTTGAGCCCGTCCTCCGCGCTTGGCGGCACGCGCCAATCCTTCGCCAGCAGCGCCTTGCGCGCGTCACGCAGGCCTGTCTCCCAATGCTCGTGCATCGACAGCGCCGAAAACTCGTAATCCTTCGAATGCGAGCGGAAATGTTTGTTGCGGTAGATCAGGTGGATGATGGTGACGCCGTAGTCCGAGCATTGCGTCTTCAGCTTCTGGATCGCCGGATCGGCTTTGGCTTCTTCCGGCAGGCGCGCGTAAAGCTCCGAGATGGTGCGGCGCAGGCGGTGGCGCTCGAGAAACAGGTCGGTGTTGAGCCGGGTACGGCTGGAATAGGTGATGTCCTTGCGCCGCTCTTCCACCTCTTCGAGGTCCTGCGGCTGCGGGCCGGCGGCGCTAAAGAGGTCGACCTGGAAGACCACGGTGTCGATGTCGGCGCCATTGCGCAGCACGTAGGTCAGCGGCGTGTTGGAGACCAGGCCGCCGTCCCAGAAATAGTCGTTGCCGATCTTGATGGCTGGAAAACCGGGCGGCAACGCGCCGCTCGCCATGACATGCTCGGGCTTGATCTGGACATCCCGGTTGTCGAAGAAGGCGAAATTGCCGGTGCGGACGTTGACGGCACCAAGGCTGAGGCGGACCGGACCGTGGTTGATGCGGTCGAAGTCGACATGGTCGAGCAGGGTCTGGCGCAGCTGCTCGGTATCATAGATGCTGGTTGCGCCCGCCGAACCGCGCGCCTGGAACCAGGATGGGATCTGCCAGGGCGAGAAAAAGCCGGGCACGCCGAAAGTGGAGACCCACCAGCTGCTGACGGTGCGATAAAAGGGGTTGGTGCTGCGCTGCTTCTCCATCAGGAGGTCGACCGGCATCTGCACGCTGACCTTGTTCCAGAAGGATCGCAGCTTCTCCAGCCGCTCGCCCGGCACGTTGCCCGCCATGATCGCGGCGTTGATCGCGCCGATCGAGATGCCGGCGATCCAGTCCGGCTCGATATTCTGCTCCCTCAGCGCCTCGAAGGCGCCCGCCTGGTAGGACCCGAGCGCGCCGCCGCCCTGGAGGACGAAAACCTTCTGCGCGTAGGCCGAGGCCGGATTGGTGGTCAGTGGCGCTGCAATATTCATGGTTCCATCCTTTGCTGCGCTCCATCCTTAGCGGTGGCGATGCGCAAATATATGACCATTTTTCTGCCTGCTTCTCCAAAGGCGGAGATGAACCCGCATAAGCCTGCCGCATGCCCTAGCCGAGCAAATAGGCCCAAAGCGACACCGAGAAGGCGCCAAGCGCCGTCGTCAGCGTGATCGTCGATGCAGCGAGACTGTGACCGACGCCGAAGCGATTGGCAATCAGCCAGGCGTTCACGCCGGTTGGGACTGCCGCGGTCAGCACGAGTGCGGCCCGCCATTCCGGGCTGAGACCGAGAAGATAGCTTGCCGCAAGCACGCAGGCCGGCAGGAGCACGAGCTTGAAGGCGGCCGTGACGCTGGCAATGCCGAGATTGCCGGAAACCCCATATTGCCGGAGCGCCATGCCGAGCGAAATCAAGGCCGCCGGGCCGGCGATATTGGCGATGTTGTCGACGACGGTGCCAAGCGTTGCCGGCAAGGGAATGCCGATGAGGTGCACGACAAGCCCGCCGAGAAGCCCGATGACCAGCGGATTGCGGACGAGGTTCCGGCCGACCTGTTGCAGGAGTTCCAGCGTGCTGCGGCCGGCGCCGCCGTTTTCCCTGCGTTCGGCCTGTTCCATCAGCAGCGTGCCGGCGATCATCATGGTCGGCAGATGCACGGCAATCAAGATCGACATCGCCATGATGCCGTCAGGGCCGACCGTGCGTCCCACCAGCGGCAGGCCGATGAAAATCGTGTTGGCGAAGGCGGAGGACACGCCGGCGAGCACGCCGATGCGCGCATCCCGCCCGAACAGCCGCGTCGCCACCAGATGGCCGGCCGTCCAGGTGACCGCAACCCCGGCGAAATAGGCGGCCCACAACCGGAACGGCGAAGCACCGCGAAAATCCGCTTCCGCAATGGTCTGAAACAGCAGCAGCGGCACGGCGATCTTGAAGACGAACTCGCTCATCGCCTCGCCGACGCTGGCCGTCAGGATACCGGTACGCACGATTACCCAGCCGACAAGGATCAGCAGGAAGACCGGGAGAACATCGGAAAAGATTTCGGACATGCTGGCAAGGAGTGTGGGGTGGGATCCAGGGATATGATCCCAGAGTTGTAACAGCTTGCCGCATCGTGGAAAGCCGAAAAGCAAGCGGGAACAAAAAAAGCGGGCTAAGCCCGCTTTTCAGCGTCCGGTTCCCGCCGGAGTCCTCCCGGTGCACAAGCCGCCAGTTCATCCGTGGTCAGCGCGCGTACCGGTGAGGCGGAAGGTATCATACCCTCCCAGACTGGCCCTGGATGCCTTGTCCGCATCCCATGCCAGCCGCTTGGTAAGCATTTACAGATGGAAAGTGACAGGCAAATGACTGATCGGAATTTAGTTGCCCGGCGGAAAGCGGATTCTTCTTCCAAACTTCCGAAAAACCGATAATACCGATTAACGGCTATCACCAATACCGGGGCTCTTTCTCGATGACTCGTTTCGATGTACTGACCGTTGGCAATGCTATCGTTGATATTATTGCACGCTGCGACGATCAATTTCTGATCGACAACAAGATCACCAAGGCGGCGATGAATCTCATCGATGCCGAGCGTGCTGAACTTCTCTATTCGCGCATGGGACCGGCGCTCGAAGCCTCCGGCGGCAGCGCTGGCAACACGGCGGCGGGCGTGGCGAATTTTGGCGGCAAGGCCGCCTATTTCGGCAAGGTCGCGGAAGACCAGCTCGGGGAGATCTTCGAGCATGACATCCGCGCCCAGGGCGTGCATTACGAGACCAGGCCGAAGGGCACGTTCCCGCCGACCGCCCGCTCGATGATCTTCGTCACCGAAGATGGCGAACGCTCGATGAACACCTATCTCGGCGCCTGTGTTGAGCTTGGTCCGGAAGATGTCGAACCCGATGTCGTCGCCGATGCCAAGGTCACCTATTTCGAAGGCTATCTCTGGGATCCGCCGCGCGCCAAGGAAGCAATCCGCGAATGCGCCCGTATCGCCCATGCCCATGACCGCGAAATGTCGATGACGCTCTCCGACAGTTTTTGTGTCGGCCGCTATCGCGGCGAATTCCTCGACCTCATGCGCTCCGGCACCGTCGACATTGTCTTCGCCAACCGTGACGAGGCCCTGTCGCTCTACGAGACCGAGGATTTCGACAAGGCGCTGACGCTCATCGCCGCCGACTGCAAGATCGCGGCCGTCACCACCGGCAAGGACGGGGCTGTCATCGTGCGCGGCAATGAGCGCTATGTCGTCGATGCTCATCCGATCGAGGAGCGGGTCGATACGACCGGCGCCGGCGATCTTTTCGCCGCCGGTTTCCTCTTTGGCTACACCCAGGGCCGCAGCCTCGAAGATTGCGGCAAGCTCGGCAACCTCGCCGCGGCGATCGTCATCGAGCAGATCGGCCCCCGGCCGATGAAATCATTGTCAGAAGCCGCCAAGGAGTTCGGGCTTCTCTAAAAATCCGTTCGCGATGCCGATCGAATCGAAACCGTCCGCAACAGATCGTTGTGGGCGGTTTTTTGTCGAGCCTTCGAGGCGAGTGCGGGCTGTTGACTATTTCCCAAGTTCCCACATCATGAGCGAACGCCTCAAAAATGGGTTTCCCATGAAAAGCGATGCATCCTGGAGCAAGTCTTACAGCTGCGACGTCGACGCTTCGCAGCAGGCAATCTGGCAGGCGCTCGCCGATGCTCCCAACTGGAAGCTGTGGAATCCAGGCGTGAAATCAGTGCAGCTGGATGGAAACTTCGCCAAGGGAACCTGGTTTTCGATGGAGCTGCCTGACGGCGAAATTATCCGTAGCAAACTTATCGATGTCAGCGCGCCGCAGCGTTTCATCGATGAAACTTGGGTTGGCGAAACGCGGATTCAGGTTGAGCACAGCATTGAAGCCACGGCTGAGGATCAATGCCGGGTCATCTACGCCGTCAGCTCCCAAGGGCCTGACGCTCAGGCGATTGGAGAAGCGGTAAGCGCGGATTTTCCGGACGTGCTGGCAAGGTTGGCAAAATACGTTAACGATAGAACTGCCGGATGATCTTATCCAGTTGGCGAAATTGGAGAGGCGTCGAAGTAAGCACTACCGGCGCAGCAATTCGATGGTTCCGGCCTCGTGGAGAATCAGGATCCCAAGTGCTACGAGCACGAAGGGCACCACCCGGTTTCCGTAACGCCTGATCGGCGCGCCGATCGTGCGGTGATTGACCAGGGAGTGGGCGGAACCGATCCACATGGCCGTCAGGACAGCGAAGATGACGGCAATCGTCGCAATCTCATATATGGAGCGCGTTGCGAATATTGGCGTGTAGATGCTGATATTGTCGCCGCCGTTTGCCATCGTCACCAGGGCGACAGCCACGATATTGCCGTGTCCGGCTGACGCTTTCTCATGATCTTCGGGATCGTCGTCAGTGTCGGTGCCTTTCCACAATTCCCATAGTTTTTTCAGCCCGATAAAGATCGGCGCCAACCCCAGCAGGCCGATATAGGCAGCGGGAATAACGAGAGAGATGAGGGATGCGAGGAGACTGACGGCAAAAAGAACGGCGATGCCCAGATATTGGCCGATGACAATCTGCCGGGCGCGGAATTTGGAATCCGAGAAAAATCCGAGCAATACGAAGATGTCGTCCACATTCGTCGATACGAACATGACGACGGCGACGCCGAGAATTCCAGGCAAGTATTCCACGGTCACATCTCTTCCGATGCCGGATGCATCATCGCGTCGGAAAGGTCACGCGATCGTGGCTCCCATGGGGCATGAAGGTTGCTACTACTACTTGAAGGCTTCGCCGGGATAGGCGCCCCAAATCTCGGACTGTGCCACCCAGCCCTCGGTGCCGTCGGCGGTCGCCAGGCACCAGTCGCCGGTGCATTCGCGGACGTTCATCATCACGCCCGGCTGGAGCTTGGCGATGACGGTGCCGGACGGTTGGGCATCACGGCGCATGTTGACGAACACCGCCTTGCCCTTGCCCTTCATCCACGGGGCTGCAAGCGCCGAGCGCTGGCCGGAGAGCAGCGACTGGTTGACCCAGCCCTCGGTGCCGTCGGCGTCACGCACGCGCCGCCAATTGTCGTATTCTTGAATGATCTCGACCGGCAGGCCCTGCTTGAGATAGAGCCATGAGACGGCGTAGTCCGCACTCGGTCCGACGCGCAGGTTGACACGCTTCGACTTCAGCGTGACGAAGCGCGGCAGCGGTAATCCGCTCGGTCCCTTGGCGGCCTGGGCCGCGGCAAGGTCGGCGGTGGCGCCGGCCATCATCAGGCCGATCGCGAAAACAGCGCAGGACTTCAATACTTTGCCACGCATAGGGATTTCCGTTCGTTCATCATGATCAAGGCGCTGTCAGGCTGCCTATTTGCTCCGACCATCGGCAAATCCTCGGCGCCGCCAGCGAGTTTTGTTTGTCTTCGCCTGCGGGTCTGGTAGAAATGCCCGGAACGGGAAAATTATCCTGCTTCTTGGTTAAAAACATCTGAACAAGGCATCGCCGCTCGCCATGACGACGAAGAAAAAACCGAAGGTCTACGTCACGCGCAAACTGCCCGATGCGGTCGAGACGCGGATGCGCGAGCTCTTCGATGCCGAACTCAACATTGACGACGTGCCGCGCACGCAAGCGGAGCTTGCCGAAGCCGTGCGAACGGTCGATGTGCTGGTGCCGACGGTCACCGACCGCATCGACGCCGCGCTGATCGAGGAAGCCGGCCCGCAGATGAAGCTGATTGCCAGCTTTTCGAACGGTACCGACCATATCGACGTCGAAGCCGCTGCCCGCCGGGGCATTACGGTCACCAACACGCCGAACGTGCTGACCGAAGATACGGCCGACATGACCATGGCGCTGATCCTCGCCGTGCCGCGGCGGCTTGCCGAAGGTGCGCGGGTGCTGACGGACAAGCCCGGCGAATGGGCCGGCTGGTCGCCCACCTGGATGCTTGGCCGCCGTATTCATGGCAAGCGCATCGGCATCGTCGGCATGGGCCGGATCGGCACCGCCGTCGCCCGCCGCGCCAAGGCTTTTGGCCTGTCGATCCATTATCACAACCGCAAGCGCGTCAGCGCGACAACGGAAGATGAGCTGGAGGCGACCTATTGGGACAGCCTCGACCAGATGCTCGCCCGCGTCGATATCGTTTCGGTCAATTGCCCGTCGACACCGGCGACCTTCCACCTGATCTCGGCGCGGCGGCTCGCACTGCTGCAGCCGACCAGCTATATCGTCAACACGTCGCGCGGCGACGTCATCGACGAGACGGCACTGATCAAGATCCTGCGCGAGGGCAAGATCGCCGGCGCCGGCCTCGACGTTTTCGAGAACGAGCCGGCCGTCAATCCGAAGCTGGTGAAGCTCGCCAATGAAGGCAAGGTGGTATTGCTGCCGCATATGAGCTCGGCCACCCTCGAAAGCCGCATCGACATGGGCGACAAGGTGATCATCAACATCCGCACCTTCATCGACGGCCACCGCCCGCCGAATCGCGTCTTGCCGTTCCGCTGAGCTAGACCACACACATATCTTGTCCGACGCCTCTTGGTCGAAAACGACCGAAGCGGGAAACGATGTGCTATACTCGCGGGCTATCAAACGGATGACGGATGACGGGTGATGGCAATGCTGGAAACAGACAAGGTATTCGCCGGCTCAATCCCGGAAAACTACGACCGCTATATGGTGCCGTTGATTTTCGAGCCGTTCGCCGTGGATCTTGCACGACGGGCGGCGGCCCTGGCGCCGGGCGCCGTCTTGGAGATCGCCGCGGGCACCGGTGTTGTTACCCGCGTGTTGGCGCCAAAACTGTCCGCTAGCGCAAGCTATATCGTCACCGATCTCAACCAGCCGATGCTCGACTACGCCGCTTCGCGACAAGGCCTCGACACTCGCATCCAATGGCATCAGGCGGATGCTATGGCCTTGCCGTTTGAAGATGCGATCTTCGATCTCGTTTGTTGTCAGTTCGGCGCGATGTTCTTTCCCGATCGCGTGTCTGCCTACCGCGAAGCAAAGCGGGTCCTGAAACCCGAAGGGCATTTTCTGTTCAACGTATGGGATCGCCTTGAGGAGAATCTATTTGCGAATGACGTGACGAATGCGCTCGCCGAGATGTTTCCGAACGATCCGCCGCGCTTTCTGGCACGCACGCCGCACGGCTACCACGATGTGGCATTGATTCGCGGCGAGCTGGAGGAGGCGGGCTTCTCCCATGTGGTGATCGAGACGAGAGCCGAACAAAGCCGTGCATCCTCGCCGTGCATTCCGGCCATTGCTTATTGTCAAGGAACTCTTCTTCGCAACGAGATCGAGGCGAGGGAGGCGGGAAAACTGGAAGCCGCGACCGACCACGCCGCATCCGTGATTTTACACAGGCATGGCGGCGGCGAGGTTACCGCCAAAATTCAGGCGCATGTCATCGTGGCCGTTGCTTAAATCAGAGCCTTGCGCATCTCGATCGACGTGGTGCGATCGAAGCCCGCATGACGATTCTCGGCGGTTTTCCGGAAGCCCCAGCGTGCGAAAGTCGCGTGATTACCGGTCAGCTCGATTCGCGTTTCCAGTCGCAATGCGTCGAGCCCTTGCTCTCGCGCCGTTGCCTCCGCAAGCGCCAACAGTCGCTGACCGATCCCTTTACCCTGCTCGGACGGCAGGATGGCAAGCTTGCCGATATAGAGACTCTCAGTTTCCGGGCGGCAGAATATGCAGCCGGCTAATTGATTGCCATCAAGCGCGACATAGCCGATTTCTGTCATCGCCTTTTCCTTCAGCGATTGCGGCGTCAGCGACAGCGCCGAGGAGGGCGGGTCGATGCTGCCGTTCATATAGGCGAAGGATGTGAGGATGAGCGCGAGCAACTCGTCCCAGCACTCGAAGCTGTCGTCGAGGCGTTGCAGGGTGATTTCGCTCATTCGGCGGCCGCCCTGGCGCGCTTGCGGCGGTAGCGGATGGTGTCGAAGCGGGCGGCAAGTCCGTCATAGAGCAGCAGCCGGCCGATCAGCGGTTCGCCGTTGCCGGTGATCAGCTTGATTACTTCCATCGCCATCAGCGTGCCGATGACGCCAGTGAGCGCGCCGATGATGCCAGTCTCGGCGCAGGCGGGAATGAGGCCCTCGGGCGGCCGCGTCGGAAAGAGGTCGCGATAGCCAGGGTTCAGCGTGCCGTTCGCATCGGCCTCGTAGGGCTTCAGCGTCGTCACCGATCCGTCGAACCGGCCGACCGCGCCGGTCACCAGCGGCAGGCGAGCAAGCTCAGCCGCGTCGGCTGCTGCATAGCGCGTATCGAAATTGTCGGATCCGTCGACGACAAGGTTGAAGCCGGCGAGGTGTCGCGCGGCGGTCTCCGTCGAAAAGCGCTCCTCGAAGCGAATCACACGCACATGCGGGTTGAGCCGCGCAATGGCGTCGGCGGCACTCTGCGTCTTCAGCTCGCCGATCGTGCCGGTATCGTGGATCACCTGCCGTTGCAGGTTGGAGAGCGAGACGCGGTCATCATCAGCAATGCCGATCGTACCGACGCCGGCCGCCGCGAGATATTGCAGCACCGGCGCGCCGAGCCCGCCGGCGCCGATCACCAGAACGCGCGCCGCCTTCAGTTTCTGCTGGCCCGCGCCGCCCACTTCGGGAAGCAGGATATGGCGCTGATAACGGGCGATTTCGTCTGGGGTCAAAGGGTCCATGGCAATGATGATATCACGCTCCGCGGAAAATTCGCCGCTACGATTTCGTAATGCCGCCATGCGCGACGGTGAAGAATTGCGCCCGTTCGCCAAGGGCTGAAAACATCGCCTTGTCGGTGCCGGTCATGAAAGCCTGGCCACCGAGCGCGTCGATCAGGTCGAAGAGCGCAGCGCGCCGGCCTTCGTCCAGATGGGCGGCGATTTCGTCGAGCAACAGGATCGGTGCGTGACCGGTGAGATTGCCGACGAGGCGGGCATGGGCGAGAATGAGGCCGACCAGCAGCGCCTTCTGCTCGCCCGTCGAGCAGCGCTCCGCCTCCATGTCCTTCTCGCGATGGCGCACCAGGAGATCGGTCCGGTGCGGCCCGTCGAGCGTGCGCCCGGCGGCCGCGTCACGGTATCGCCCCTCGCGCAGCATGGCGGCGTAAGCGTCTTCGAGATCGACGGCGGGACGATCGAACTGCCCGTCGAGAAAGCCGGAGAGTTCGAGCGCTGCGGAGGGAAAGGGCGTCACCTCAAGCGTCTCGGCGATCAGCCGGGTGAGAAGGCCGAGCATTTCCTGCCGGGCGAGCGCCATGGCGATGCCGAGGCTCGCCATCTGTTCCTCGATGCCGGCAAGCCAGGAGGGGTCGAAGCGACTTTCGGAAAGCAGCTTATTGCGGCTGCGCATGGCGCGCTCGAAATCGCTGGCACGGCGGCCATGCGCCGGATCGAGCGACAGCACCAGCCGGTCGAGAAAACGGCGGCGCTCGGAGGAGCCGCCGGTGAACAGCCCATCCATGGCCGGCGTCAGCCAGAGCACGCGTAGATGGTCGGTCAGCTCGTCGACAGTCTTGGCCGGCGTGCCGTTGATCCGGAGCTTGCGCGCCGTCGTCTCGTCGCTCGCGTCGACGCCGGTGCCGATCTCGACCGTGTCCTCCATGCCCTCAAGCTCGGCGAAGATCGAAAAGCCGTTCGGTGCGGCGACGCGGACGACATCCGCATAGGCCGCTCGCCGCAGACCGCGCCCGGGCGAAAGCAGCGAGACCGCCTCCATCAGATTGGTCTTGCCGGCACCGTTGTCGCCGGTCAGCACCACATGCCGCTCGTCAAGCGTGAGCGCCGCCGCCGCATAATTGCGGAAGTCGGTCAGCTTCAGGCGCGAGATGAAAACCTTGTGCGGCATCGGTCATCCGGATTCTTGGTCGATGGCCGAGGGGTATGCCGAACATTGGCCAAGTGCAAGGATTTTGCCGATTGGATGAAGCGCGGTCGGGCCGCATCGTCCTTCGAGGCTCTGGCCTTTGGCCTCCGCTCATCAGGATGAGGCGGAGCAGGCTCGTTGCCACGACAAAACAGAGATGAACGATGAACCCGTAGTGCGGCTGGGCGAAAAGATCAGCCCTCATGCCGAGGAGGCCCATAGGGCCATCTCGAAGCACAAGGGCTGGTGATTCGGCTGTGAACAAAAAACCGGCCGAATCACCGGCCGGTTTTTGAAAAGCGACGTGATTCGCTGCTTAATCGCTGAATGTGTCGAAGAAATCCTTCATCCGGGCGAAGAAGCCGGTTGATTCGGGATTGTTGTCCTTCGAGGAGATCTGTTCGAATTCCTGCAGCAGCTCGCGCTGGCGCTTGGTGAGCTTCTGCGGTGTTTCGATCTGGATCTGGATATAGAGATCGCCGACCTGGCTGGAGCGCAGCACCGGCATGCCCTTGGCCTTCAGGCGGAATTGCTTGCCGACCTGCGTGCCCTCGGGAACGGTGACGCGTGATTTGGTGCCGTCGAGCGTCGCGACGTCGAAGGTGCCGCCAAGCGCTGCCGTCGTCATCGAGATCGGCACCGCGCAATAGAGATCGGCGCCGTCGCGCTGGAAGAACTCATGCGGCTTGACGGAAAGGAAAATGTAGAGATCGCCCGATGGCCCACCGCGCGTACCGGCTTCGCCTTCGCCCTGCAGGCGGATGCGCGTGCCGTCCTCGATGCCCGATGGGATGTTCACCGAGAGCGAGCGCTCTTCGGTGACGCGACCCTGGCCATGGCACTTGCCGCAGGGATCGGGAATGATCTGGCCGCGGCCGTGGCATGTCGGACAGGTGCGTTCGACCGAGAAGAAGCCTTGCGCGGCGCGCACGCGGCCGGAGCCCTGGCAGGTGCCGCAGGTCTTCGGCTGCGTGCCCGGCTTGGCGCCGGAACCGGAGCAAACATCGCAGGTGATCGAGGTGGGCACGCGGATCTGCGCCGTCTTGCCGGTAAAGGCTTCCTCGAGCGAGATTTCCATGTTGTAGCGAAGATCGGCGCCGCGTTCGCGACCGCCGGAAGAGCGTGCGCGGCCACGGCCGCCGCCCATCATCTCGCCGAAGATATCCTCGAAAATGTCGGAGAAACCGCCGCCGCCACCGCCGAAGCCGCCTCCACCAAAACCGCCGCCGCCCATGCCGCCATGTTCAAAGGCGGCATGGCCATAACGATCATAGGCCGCCCGCTTGTTCGGATCCTTGAGCGTTTCGTAGGCTTCGTTGATTTCCTTGAACTTGCGCTCGGCGTCATTGTCATCGGGGTTCTTGTCCGGATGAAACTGCATTGCCAGCTTGCGAAAAGCGCTCTTGAGCTCTTTTTCGTCTGCTGTCCTGGAGACACCCAATGTCTCGTAATAGTCCGCTTTTGCCATTAAGGATTAGACCCCGGAAATGGATTTCCGGCTGCCAAAAGGCAGCCGGAGCTAAGTTTCCGCAAAACCATTTAAGGTTCGCGCTTATGCAGACCGCTTGCGGTCGTCCTCGTCCTTGATTTCCTCGTAGTCGGCATCGACGACGTCGTCGTGATGGCCGCCTGCCGAGGCATCAGCGGAGGGGGCTTCCGACTGCTGGGCCTCATAGATAGCCTGGCCGAGCTTCATGGACACTTCCATGAGCGTCTGGGTCTTGGCCTTGATGTCTTCAGCGTCCGGCTCGGATGCTTCGGTTGCCGTCTTCAGTGCAGCGATCGCCTCGGAGATCGCGTTGCGATCGGCTTCGGTGACCTTGTCGCCAAAGTCCTTCAGCGACTTCTCGCTGGAGTGAATCAGGCTTTCGGCCTGGTTCTTGGCTTCCACGCCTTCGCGGCGCTTCTTGTCTTCGGCGGCATGCGATTCGGCATCCTTGACCATCTTCTCGATGTCGGCGTCGGAGAGACCGCCCGAAGCCTGGATGCGGATCTGCTGTTCCTTGCCCGTGCCCTTGTCCTTGGCCGAAACCTGGACGATGCCGTTGGCGTCGATGTCGAAGGTCACTTCGATCTGCGGCATGCCACGCGGCGCCGGCGGCAGGCCGACGAGGTCGAACTGGCCGAGCAGCTTGTTGTCGGCGGCCATTTCGCGCTCGCCCTGCGAGACGCGGATGGTCACGGCCGACTGGTTGTCGTCGGCGGTCGAGAAGGTCTGCGACTTCTTCGTCGGGATCGTCGTGTTGCGCTCGATCAGACGGGTGAAGACGCCGCCCAGCGTTTCGATGCCAAGAGACAGCGGGGTCACGTCGAGGAGCAGGACGTCCTTGACGTCGCCCTGCAGAACGCCGGCCTGGATGGCGGCGCCGAGAGCAACGACTTCATCCGGGTTGACGCCCTTGTGTGGTTCCTTGCCGAACAGCTGCTTGACGACTTCCTGTACCTTCGGCATGCGGCTCATGCCGCCGACGAGAACGACTTCGTCGATCTCGGCAGCCGTAACGCCGGCATCCTTGAGGGCGGCCTTGCAGGGCGCGATGGTGCGCTGCACGAGGTCGTCGACCAGGCTTTCCAGCTTGGCGCGGGTCAGCTTCAGTGTCAGGTGCTTCGGGCCGGTGGCGTCTGCCGTGATGAAGGGCAGGTTGATTTCGGTCTGCTGGGCAGAGGACAGTTCGATCTTGGCCTTTTCAGCAGCTTCCTTGAGGCGCTGCAGAGCGAGCTTGTCGCCCTTGAGATCGATACCGTTGTCCTTCTTGAACTCGGCAACGAGATATTCGACGAGACGCATGTCGAAGTCTTCACCGCCGAGGAAGGTGTCGCCGTTGGTCGACTTCACTTCGAAGACGCCGTCGCCGATTTCCAGGATCGAGATATCGAAGGTGCCGCCGCCAAGGTCGTAAACGGCGATGGTCTTGCCGTCCTTCTTGTCGAGGCCGTAGGCGAGTGCAGCGGCGGTCGGCTCGTTGATGATACGCAGGACCTCAAGACCGGCGATACGGCCGGCATCCTTGGTTGCCTGGCGCTGCGCGTCGTTGAAGTAGGCCGGAACGGTGATGACGGCCTTTTCGACCTTTTCACCGAGATAGGACTCGGCGGTTTCCTTCATCTTCTGAAGGATCATCGCGGAAATCTGTGCCGGCGAATAGCCCTTGCCCTGTGCTTCGACCCAGGCGTCGCCATTGTCGCCCTTGACGATCGTGAAAGGAACAAGGTGCTTGTCTTTTTCGACGGTCGGATCTTCGTAGCGGCGGCCGATGAGGCGCTTGACGGCGAAGAGGGTGTTGGTGGGGTTGGTGACCGCCTGGCGCTTGGCCGGCTGGCCGACGAGGCGTTCGCCGTCGTCCGTGAAGGCTACCATCGAGGGGGTAGTGCGGGCGCCTTCGGCATTCTCGATGACTTTCGCGTCTTTACCGTCCATGACGGCGACGCAGGAATTTGTCGTTCCAAGGTCGATACCAATTACTTTTGCCATGTCATTCTCTCCTTGAAGCAGGCTATCGGAACCCCTGTCAGGCATTCCATTGACAGCCCCTTACGGGATGGTCTTGAGGATTGCGCAGCCATGACTGCGGTGATGCCGCGTATATAAGTAGCGGTTTTACTGACTGCAAGGCGGGAAATCACCCGGAATCCAGCAAAACGAATGGTTTGTCGCTCAAACTCCACAGTGCCGCATTGCGCCTGCGGACCTGAGGAATTGGCGCGACCATCTATCAGATCAGCCTTGCTTTGACCATGCAAGCGACAATCGCGGGAATCGCTGTCTTATCGCCCCAGAATAACGTCCAGCAGCGAGGTGCGATGCGGTCTCGCCGTGGCCGGTGTCGGAGCGGTATCGCCGATGTCCGCCGGCGGGATATCGCCGGTGTCGTAGGAGTTGGCGCTGTAGGGATTGTTGTCGTTGGCAAGGTTTGCGGGCGGCAGGTCTTCCATGTCGTCGTTCGCGGCGGTTTGATTGCCCTGTTGCTGCGCCGGCCGCTGCTGGAGCGTCGGTTGGCCTTGATGCGCGACCTGGCCGCCGTTGCCGAGCGTGCCGGAAATAATGCCGCCGATCGTCGCCGGCTGGCTGGCGCCGGGTGCGGATTGCGCCATCGGCACGCCATTGTCGATGATCTGGCCGCCGCCGAAGATCGGCGTCGGCGTCAAGCCCTTATGGGCGGCGATCATGAATTCCTTCCAGGCCTTGGCCGGCAGCCCGCCGCCCGTCACCTTTTTCATCGATTTGCCGTCGTCGTTGCCGAACCAGACGCCGGTGGTCAAATGGCTGGTGAAGCCGACGAACAGCGCATCGCGGAAGGATTGCGTCGTGCCGCTCTTACCCGCGGCCTGCCAGCCGGGGATGCGGGCGGCCTTGCCGGTGCCGAAATTGATGACGCCGGCCATCATAGCATTCATGTTGGTGACGACATCGGGGTTGAGAACCCGCGGCGGATTGTCGAAATTCGCCTGGTAGAGCACCTTGCCTGAGGCCGTCGTCACCTTGGTGATCACATGCGGCGTCGCCTTGAAGCCGCCGTTCATGAAGGAGGCATAGGCCGATGTCAGCTCCAGCAGCGACACTTCCGACGTGCCAAGCGCAATCGAGGCATTGGCCTGCAGATCTGATTCGATGCCAAGCCTGTGGGCCACCTTGATCACCTGATCCGGTCCGACTTCCATCGCAAGCTGGGCGGCGACCGTGTTCAGCGAGTGCGCCACAGCGGTGGCAAGCGTGACCGGTCCGCTATATTTCTGCTCGTAGTTCTCCGGCGCCCAATTGCCGATCTTCACCGGCGCATCGTTACGGATCGAGTTCGGCGTCAGGCCCATTTCCAGTGCCGCGGTATAGACGAAGGGCTTGAAGGCGGAGCCTGGCTGGCGCTTGGCCGTGACGGCGCGGTTGAACTGGCTCTGCGCATAGTCCCGGCCGCCGACCAGCGCGCGGATCGCGCCCGTCGCGTCGACGGAAACGAGCGAGGCCTGTGAGGCACTGAGCTTCTTGCCGTCCTTGGCGAGCACGTCGTTCAGCGCCTGCTCGGCCTTTTCTTCCAGCGACATGTCGATGGTGGTGTCGACGGTCAGGTCTTCCTTGATATCGCTACCGATCAGCCCGGGAAGCTGGCCCATGACCATGTCGGCCACATAATTCTCAGCACCGCTCCAATAGCTTTTGGCGCGCGTCGGCGGCTGCGACATCGCCGTCTTGATGTCGGCTTCGCTGATGAAACCCTGGTCGCGCATCGCCTGCAGCACCAATTGGGCCCGGGCTTCGGCGGCGGCCGGATCGCGCGCCGGCGACAGTTTCGACGGCGCCTTGACGAGGCCGGCGAGCATGGCCGCTTCGCCGAGGTTCACGTCGCGCGCCGATTTGTTGAAGTAGCGCCTTGATGCCGCCTCGACGCCATAGGCGTTCGAGCCGAAATAGACGCGGTTCAGATACATCGCCAGGATCTGGTCCTTGGTGAACTTGTGCTCCAGCCAGATGGCGAGCAGCACTTCCTGCACCTTGCGCTCCAGCGTGCGATCCGGCGACAGGAAGAGGTTCTTGGCGAGCTGCTGTGTGAGTGTCGAGCCACCCTGAACGGCATGGCCGGTGATCACGTTCGTCACCACCGCGCGGCCAAGGCCGATCGGATCGAAGCCGAAATGGGAATAGAAGCGGTGGTCCTCGATGGCGATCAGCGCCTCGGGAATGTAGGGCGACATGTCGTTGAGCGCCAAGGCCTCGCCGCCGGTCGTGCCGCGATTGGCGATGATACTGCCGTCGAGATCGGCGATCTTGACGTTCGGCGGCCGTTCGGGAATGGACCAGGTGCTGGCGCTCGGCATGCGCGATCCGTAATAGACCACCAGGCCGGCAAGCCCGATGCCGGCCCAGATGCCGAGCACGATGCCCCAATAGATCGCGGAGCGAATGAAGCCGAAGAAGCCGCCGCCGGAGCGCCGTTTCTGTTGCTTGCGCCGGCGGTTCGAGCGGCGGGGCTTGTCGGGTTCAGGGGCGCTGTCGCGCTTGGAACTTTCCCGTCCCGATGAGCGTCCGCCGCCGGCAATGCGTTCGCCGGCGCTGAAACCATCATCGCTACGTTCCTTACCGCTTGAGAAGGATGGTTCTATCCTCTGGCCTGATCTGCTTTTGCCTGCCATTGCGGACTGGTCGTACCCCTGATGGTTCCATGGATCGATATCTGATGCCGGCGTCGCCACGACTGTCCCTAGCATCCGTTCGGGACATGCAAGGGACGCGGCCAGCGCTTTTACCGGCGCATAAGCTTGAAAATCGACGGTGATTTTCAAGCTTATGCGCCGCCGGCATTCGCCCACGAATGATCGTGAAAATGTCGAAGCCCGAGGTGAACTGTAAATGCGGCGATTTAAGGAGGGATTAAGAATCCTCAACCGCCAATCATGGCGGCGGCTTCTGTCCTTTTATGACGGGATCGTGCAAGGAACTTTTCCTCTTCTCGGGCATTCTCTTCTCACAAAAACAAGAGGGCGAACCAATGAGTTCACATGTCGCGATAGAGAAGGTTGGCGAGACCAAGCTGCGGGAAGTCTGGAGTATCGAGGATTTTTCGCGGCGGCACCGGATCTGCAAGGAGGAGGAAGTCCGGCTGAAAAAGCTGTTCGGCGACTTCGCCACCAAGCAGGAATTGCTATCGAACGCGCAGCGGCCGCCCCTGTTCCGCTGAACCGGTTCGGTAGGCCGGAGCGGTGTTCATGGGGTGTTCATCGCGGGATCGCTACAACGGCACGGTCTACTGCGGTGGAGGCTTACCATGTGGAAACGCTTTGAACTATGGCTGGTTGATCTGTTGGACCGAGTATTCGGGCTGGAAGAGCTCGCCCGCCGTGCCGGCTTTTCAGCCGATGACGCGAAGCGCATCGCGCGGGAGAAGTAAGCGGGAACACCCAGGTTCCGACGTCGTCTTCTCGCAAATTTTCACGCCATAAAGCGGTATCTTGGCGTGAAATATGACGGACCCGATCCTCCGCATACGGACGTCAAATCAACCCCTTTGGATTCCTTTGTCTTCATGCGCCGTTCCCGCCAAGTTCCATATTTTCGAATGCTCTGATTGAGGCTATAGTAACCGCTTGCGGCTGTCTTGCCGGACGGTCTCAAGCAATTGATAGCGCGTGAGGAGGAGTATTCATGCGACACATCAAATGGAGCAATCCGATCGAGATCGGCTTCGCTCAAGGCAGTTTCCAGACGGTGACCGGCCCTTCCGAGGCATTGAATTGCATGGCCAATCTCTGGCCGGATCGGCGTGGTCCGTTCTATGTGGCTGCCCGAAGCGTCTGCCGCGCCGCGATCGATGGGCGGAAATCCGCTGAGGAAGCCCGGGAAATATTCATTTCGGCGATGCGCGAGGCGCATTTGAAAACCCATTGAGGCGGCGCGGCGCCTTGACGCCGCCTGATCGCTCAAGCCTTCTGGACCGGCGGATGCCGGGCGCTGTCGCATAGCCTGCGAGCGCGTGCTTTCCTGTCAAAATCATCCGTTTCCGTTGACCGTCGCGCGGGCCAATGAAAAAGGCCCGCGACGTAGGTCGCTGGCCTTTGCTACTCTTGCTGCCTTGAGGCGCGGAAACGTTCTAGCGATTGGAGCCTCTCGGGGACATCCGGCAATCGGGTTGCGACGCCGGGCAGGGATCGACATGGTTAGGGTTGTAAGGCCCTGGCGCACCGGCATTCGGGCGTCGATTGTCTTGCCGTTGAGGTTGCGGCTGCGGCTGCGCCTGGGGTTGCGGCTGCGGCTGTGCCTGTTGCTGCTGAGGTTCCGGACGGCGTTGCTGGTTGTCCTGGCGGTTGTCGTCGCGCCGGCGATCCTGGCGGTTGCCGCCCCAACCCTGATTGTCGTCCGGCTGCCGGTTCCAATCGCGATTGCGATCCCGGCGCTGTTGGCCCGAGTCCTGGTTGTTGTCCTGTTGATTGCCCCAATCGCGATTGCGATCGCGGCGTTGCTGACCCCAGTCCTGATTGTTGTCCTGCTGGTCGCCCCAGTCGCGGTTCCGGTCCGGGCGGCGGTCCCAGTTGCGGTCCGAATTGTTATCCCAGCCGGGATTGCGGTCGGGGCGGCGATCCCAGCCCGAATCCGGACGGCGGTCGCTCCAGCCCGGACCCCGGCGCCAGCGGTCACGATCACGGTAAAAGTCGCGGCCGCGATAATAGCGTCCCCAGTAATCGTCGACATTGAAGGTGATGGTCGGGATGCCGAGCGGACGGTAATATTGCGGGCCGACATAGATGCGGCGCGATTGATAGCTTGCCTGGATATAGCGGCCGGCGACCCACCCGCGTCCGCCGACGAAGGAGACGTCGCACCAGGGTGTTTCGTTGAGGCAGCCGTTGATCTCCAACGGCGCGCCGACGGGGATCATGGTCACCGCCGGATATTGCGTGCTTGGGCCGGACCGCATGTTGACGTTGGCGGTGGCAAAACCTTCCGCGGCTTGCGCCAGCGCCGGTAGCGCAACGAGTGCGGTCAGCGTGATGGCTGCGAGAAGCTTGTGTCTCATGAATGCTCTCCCCCTGCGCGCCGCCGGCCTCGTGGATTATCCAGCGGCTGCGCCGATTGTTGTTGCCTGCCTGCTTCGCACATCCGACAAGAGGCGTTCGATGCGGTTACAGGATCCGGCACGCTGTTTCCAGTTTCGATAAGATCAAAGCCGGCGCATTCACTGGATTTGGAAGATTCAACGCCGTTCTTTCAATCTTTTCCGGAGTTTTAAGAGAATTCGTATGAATGCAGCTTGAACGGGTATGCGCAAAGTCGACGAAATCTCTGGGAATATTTGGTAAGGTTTGCTTATTATTTCGCGCAGCATCGGGACTTTTATTCTATCGACCTTGAAATCACCGCATTCCCACCCGACATAGGCTTCAGTCATGCAGCCGATGAATGCGTGGCGCGCTTCAAAGCGAGCCCCTTGCATTCCCTGGATGTTGCGGAAGTGGCGTTGACCATGTGTTAACCTTTCGCGATCAATCTGGCTGCGGTTCCGCCTTTTCCTTTGACCACGGATGTACTGGCACTGGTATGAGGACGGATGACGAAAGGCCGGTTTATTCCGGCCTTTTTGTTTATTGACTGCTGGTGGCGTGCTTTGCGGAAGCGGAGCGCGCCATTTTATTTTGCGCGTTATTCCAGCCAAAGAAAAACCGCCACGGTTGCCCGCGGCGGTTTCATGGGAAGAAACGCCCGGCGGAGCCGGACGATATGCTTTAGTTGACGGCCTTCTTGTCGGCGACCTTGACGACCTTGGCCGATTTTGCGGCAACAGGTCCCTTTTCGGCCGGCACATAGCCAGCGCCGATCGCGACGTTCAGCGAGATGTAGTCGATAGCGCTCTGCTGGATGGCCGTTGCAAGGCTTTCCTGCGCTGTCGAAACGTTGCGCTGTGCATCGAGAACGTCGAGCAGTGAGGAGGCGCCGTCCTTATAGCTTGCCGTCGAGAGCGAGAGGGCTTCCTGGTAGGACTTCACCTGCGCGCGCAGCGCCGAAACCGTCTGTGCGTCGCGGCTGACGGCCGACAGGGCATTTTCAACCTGTTCGACGGCGGTCAGCACGGTCTGCTTCCAGACGACATACTGTTCGCGGCTCGACGACTCGGCGGTCTTGACGTTGGCGCGAAGCGCGCCGCCGTCGAAGATCGGCAGCGTCAGGGTCGGGCCGAACGACCAGGTCGTCAGGCCGCCGCTCCTGGACGACGTATGGACGTAGGACGGCGAAATGGCACCGCTCAGCGTAATCGTCGGGAAGAGCTGCGCTTCCGCCACGCCGATCTGTGCAGTTGCGGCGGCGAGCGTACGTTCGGCAGAGCGAATGTCAGGCCGGTTGCGGATCAGGTCGGCTGGGATACCCGAATTGACGCGACCGCGGAACACCGGCTGCCTGCCGCCGCCCTGCATTTGGGCGATGACGGTTGCCGACGGCACGTTGAGCAGGGTTGCGATATGATGCACTGCCTGGCGATAGCTGATTTCCAGGCCCGGAACTTCGGAAAGCGTCGAATTGACGAGACCTTCGGCCTGGACGACATCGAGGCGCGAAGCTGCACCGGCCTCAAGCTGGAACTTGGTCAGGGCCAGCGTCTCGCGGCGGGACTTCAGGTTGTCCTGCGCGATCGAGATGCGTGCCTGATAGTAGCGGGCGTTGACGTAGCTGTTCGCCAGATCCTGCAGATAGGTCAGGCGAGCGGTGTCGACGTTGGAATAGGCCGCGTCGAGCGATGCGACGGCGCCTTCCCTCGCGCGGCGGTACTGACCCCAGAGGTCGAGCAGCCACGAGACCGAAGCGCCGCCGCTGGTGGAGTTCTGCGTTTCGCTCTGCGTACGCAGGCTGCCCTTCTGGCCATTGGTCGTATGGTCGCCGGTGGCCGTAAGGCTCGGCAGTCCGCCGGCGCCGGCGGTAACGACCGCGGCCTGTGCCTGATTGATGCGTTCCAGCGATTGCTGAATATTGAGGTTTTCTGCAAGTCCCTGCGCGGCGAACGAGTTCAGCTTCGAATCGCCGAAGGCGGTCCACCATTGAGACCCGGCCAGATCGCCGTTGATCTTCGTACCGCCCTCGGAGAATTTGGCCGGGAGAGGCATTTCCGGTGGCTTATGATCGGGGCCGCTGACGCAACCTGCTAGAAAAAGAAGCAGGGCGGGGGCGGCAGTACGAATGGATACCATCACATTATCCCACAATTCAATTTACATGATCACTATTTAACGGGGTCGACGTGACCCCATATGTGTCGGCGCTCCTGCCTACGCAATACAACAAATGGTCCGAAGCAGTTCGGCGCCAATCTAGCAACGAGTTTTGCAATAGCACAGTGCCTTTTGCCATTTCTCGTCGGCGAACATATGTGGGATCGTGACAAATATCAGGCTTTTGGTAAAAAATTTTTAAAGTGTTGCAAAAAGCATACCCTTTTCGCCGCTACCTAGGGCGGTGCGAAATCTGACGCTTGGGGCAATATGCAACTTCAGGGCGGCTCCCTGCCCTGAAACACGGTCGCAGCGACGATCGATCAGCTCTTATGGGAAATAGCGCTCGAGGCTTGCGCGAACCCGGTCGCGCGGCGTTGCGCCGCGATCGTCTGGAACGAAAGGCGTGCCTGTGATCGCTTCGTAAGCGCGGATATACACTTTGGAGGTCTGCTCGACGAGGTCGAGCGGGATCTCCGGGATCTCGTCCTTGTAGGGATCGCAGCGTTCGGCCACCCAGGCGCGGACGAAATCCTTGTCGAAGCTTGCGGGGCGGGCGCCCTTGTCGAAACTGTCCTGGTAGCTGTCTGCCAGCCAGTAACGGCTGCTGTCCGGCGTATGGATTTCGTCGGCGAGGATGATGGTACCGTTTTCATCGGTTCCGAATTCATATTTTGTGTCGACGAGGATCAGCCCTTGCTTGCTGGCGATCTCCTGGCCGCGCGCGAACAGGGCCAGCGCATAGTCCGACAGCGTCTGCCATTGCTCACTTGTCAGAAGCCCGCCCTCGACGATCTGCGTCGGGGTCAGCGGCTCGTCGTGGCCGCCATCGAATTCCTTGCTGGTCGGAGTGATGATCGGCGTTGGCAGGATCTGGTTGTCGCGCATGCCGTCTGGCAGCGTAATGCCGTACATCTCGCGCTGACCCTTCTTATAGAGCGTCAGGATCGAGGTGCCTGTGGTGCCGGCCAGATAGCCACGCACGACGACTTCCACCGGCAGGATGTCGAGCCGCTTGCCGACGACCACGTTCGGGTCCGGATAGGCGATGACATGGTTCGGGCAAATATCCTTGGTCGCCTCGAACCAGTAGCGTGCCGTCTGCGTCAGCACCTGGCCCTTATAGGGAATGCAGGTGAGGATGCGGTCGAAGGCGCTCAGCCGGTCGGTGCTGATGATGATGCGGCTGCCGTCCGGCAGGTCGTAATTCTCACGTACCTTGCCGCGATAGTAATTGGGCAGTTCCGGAAAATGGGCTTCGGAGAGAATTCGCAACACGGTCACCAGCGGGCTCGTGCATCCGCCCCGCGGACGCTTCATAACCGGACCCTTAATTTGTGCTCCGCCGATGTCAAGTAAAGCGCGGCCTCAAATCCGGAACCAGTCGATCAGGACCGGCGCCAGCCGCCGTTTCCGGTTCTGTCGAGGATCGGTGTCGAAAACACGCCGACGATCCGCTCGCTCCATATCTTGCCGGAGGCATCGACACGCTCCCGCCAGCGCTCGGATTGCAGCATCGCCGCGCCGATGACCACGGGCTCGACGGCGCATGCGCTCAAAAGCTCCAGGCCCGAGACGATCGAGGCGCCGCTCGAGATCACGTCGTCGATGAGCGCCACCCGCTTCCCTTGCAACAGCGGCAGCATGCGCGGGTCTATATAAAGACGTTTCTCCTGGCTGGGCGTGGTGATCGAGGACAGCGATACCGACAGCTCCTCGCGATACCAGAACTTCCGCGACGTTCCGAGCGGCACATAACGATCGTGGCCGAGTGCTCGGGCGACCGCGCTTGCTAGCGTCAGCCCGAGCGTCGGCAGTCCGGCGACGACATCGACATCATGGGCCGCGATGCGCTCAGCCAGCGCCAGCGCCAGTGCCTCCTGCACGGAAAAGCCAGCCTGATTGATGATCAGTGACGCCAGCGCATGCTCGCCATCGGCCAACACGCGGATCGGCAGGCGCAATTGCCGCCCGTCGGGCAGTTCCGCCACGTAGACATCGCGGAATTCGCCCGATGTCGGAAAGCTCCGTGGCGGATGAAGCTCCTGCCAGAAATCATGGGGCTGCATCGCGTCCCGCCTTCAGTCCGTTTCGTCCGGTCTTTTCCATGCCGGCGCGCCGGCGCAGCCCGAGAACCTCCGCTTCCGTCAACGCTCTCGCCGCGCCCTTTGGAAGCTCGCCGAGCGCAATGTCGCCAAAGGCAACGCGCACCAGCCGCAGGCACTCGATGCCGAGCAC
Source organism: Rhizobium sp. (assembly GCA_036383055.1). Lineage (GTDB taxonomy): Bacteria > Pseudomonadota > Alphaproteobacteria > Rhizobiales > Rhizobiaceae > Rhizobium. Next base: position 37,529 of record DASVPC010000210.1, read on the forward strand.
CTCCAGCATCCGGCGAATCTGCCGGTTGCGGCCCTCCTTGAGCTCGACCTCGATCCAGCCGTTGCGATCGCCGCTGCGCAAGAGGCGGACGGCGGTCGCGGTCAGAAGTTCGCCGTCGTCGACGATGCCGCGCTCCATCCGGTCCAGCTGCTCCTGCTCCATGATGGTGTTGACCTGCACATGATAGATCTTGCCCACATGGCTGATCGGATCGAGCAGCGCCTGCGCCAGCACGGTATCATTGGTAAAGAGCAGCAGCCCTTCGCTTGCCTTGTCCAGCCGCCCGACCGGCGCCAGATGCCGGGCGTCGATATCCCTGAGACAATCATAGACCGTCGGCCGCCCTTCGGGATCGTCGCGTGTCGTCACCAGCCCGCGCGGCTTGTTCAGCATGAAATAGAGCTTCTTTTCCGCGGATATCGCCTCGCCGTCGACGGCGATCCGTGCACGGTCCAGATCGATCCAGGCGGTGGGATCGGTGATCTCCCGGCCGTCGACCGTCACGCGGCCGGCCGCAATCAGCGCCTCCGCCTGCGTGCGCGAGCAATAGCCGAGCTTCGATAGCGCGCGTGGCAAGGTCACGCGTTTGCCGTCGCTCTCCTGCCGGCCTTTTGCCGGCTTGCCCGATCTTTGCGGAGAATGCCTTTGGCTCACCCTTGCCTCGTCCTTGTCCTGCGATGGTCAGGCGTGCCGGCCTGACGATGCCAATCCTTTCGCATGAGGATCGCCACGACGCAAATCCCGGAACGGGGAAATGCGTGGGGGAGAGGCAGGGCTCGTGCCTTGTCGGCACGAGCCCTGCCGAGGGTCCGGAGCGGCGATGGGGTCGGGTAGGGCGACATCGGGGCCGATGCCGCCCCTCGCTCCGGAGGGACGGCGATAAACCTGCCTGGCGTGTGTTTCCTGGATTTTTCAGAAAGGCGGAAATTTGTTACAGTTTGTAACGCCGGTCGTTTCCCTGTTGTCAAAGACGCCCTTTGCCTCGCATGGATGTGTCATGGCTTCCGCATCGCTGCTATTGGTCGAGGACGACCGTGAAATAAGAGCACTCCTCGAGGAGTTCCTCAGCCGCGAGGATTTTGCCGTCGAGGCGGTCGAAAGCGCCGCGGCCATGGATCGCGCGCTTGCCAGGGGTTTTCCCGATCTCATCATTCTCGATCTGATGCTGCCGGGCGAGGACGGTCTGTCGGCCTGCCGCCGAATTCGGGCGCGCAGCCGCGTGCCGATCCTGATGCTGACGGCGAAGTCAGAGGATATCGACCGCATTCTCGGCCTGGAGATGGGCGCCGACGATTATCTCGGCAAGCCCTTCAATCCGCGCGAGCTCCTGGCGCGCATCCGCGCCATCCTGCGCCGGGTCGGGCCGGAGCGCGCGGAAGAGGCGAGTGGCCAGCGGCGGCGCAAGAGCTTCGCCGGCCTGATCGTCGATCTCGACGGCAGGGCGATCGAGATGGAAGGCGAAGGTCCGCTGCGCCTGACGACCGCCGAGTTCGACCTGCTCATATGCTTCCTCGAACGGCCGCGCAGGATACTGTCGCGCGACCAGCTACTCGACTGGACGCGAGGTCGCGGTGCCGACCCCTTCGATCGCACCATCGATGTCACCGTCTCACGGCTGCGCACCAAGCTGGCGCAGTATCTGCCGGATGGTGCGCAGCTGATCACCACGGTGCGCAATGCCGGTTACCTGTTGACCGCTGAAGTGAGGGATGTCTGAGCCATGCTGAAACTCGGTCTCGTTTCGCGTATCATCATGATCGTCGCCGTGGCGCTGTTCATCATCCAGCTTGCCGCCTTCGTGGCCGCCAGCCTGAAGCCCGATACACCGCTCAGCCATGAGTTTTCTCCGGCGACACAGATCAAGTCGACGCTGCGCCTTCTCGATGCCATCCCGCCGGAAACGCAGGAACAGGCCGTGCGCGCGCTGAATGCCGCCGGTCTGGATCTGCGCCTGGCCGATGTCGTCACCCCCGCGCCAAACGATGCGGCTACCGATCCGGCTCTCGACCGCAAACTGGCGCGCGACTATGCCAGCATGGCGCTCGGCAACCGTTATTTCCGCTTGCGCGCGCTTCCTGACCGGCCACAAGGGGGCTGGTTTTCGGTCGGCGCCCGCGACCGGACCATTGAAGTCTCGATCGGCCTTGCCAGCGGCAAGGTCGCCGTCTTCAGCCTAGCCGATACGCCGACCGTGCGGTTGTACGGAATGCCCGTGGGCTTCATGGCCGGACTTCTCGGCGTGCTGGTGGCGGTGATCGCCATCGTTGCCGTGGCGCGCGAGACCCGGCCGCTGACGCGACTGTCACGCACGGTCAATTCCATCGGCAAGGGCCTGCAGCCGATCAATATTCCCGAGCGCGGCGCCTGCGAGCTGCGTTTGCTGATCCGCGCCATCAACGGCATGCAGTTGCGCATCGCCGCGCTGGTCAACAACCGCACCCTGATCCTCGGCGCGATCTCCCATGATCTGAGAACCTATCTGACTCGTTTCCGCCTGCGCATGGAGATGATGCCGGATACGCCGCATCGCGAGCGGGCGATTGCCGATGTCGAGGCCATGCAGCGCCTCGTCGAGGAGGCGCTGGGCTTTGCCCGCAGCACCGTCGTTTCCGCAGGAAGGGATATCACCGATCTCGACGGCACGGTTCGCACTCTCGTGGCCGAGCGCCAGGATGCGCAGGGCCTTGTCTCGTTCTTGCCGCTCGGGCGGGAACTGGCGGTGACGATACCGCAGACGGCGCTGGCGAGGGTGCTCGATAATCTGATTGACAATGCGCTGCGCTATGGCGCCAGCGCCGATGTCTGTGTCGAATGTCGCGGCGACCATGCCGCCGTCATCATCGGCGACCGGGGGCCGGGCATTCCGGCGGAGCGGCGTAAGGATGTGCTCGAACCTTTCATCCGGCTGGAGGAATCGCGCAACCGCGATCTTGGGGGAAGTGGTCTCGGATTGACGATCGTCCGGCAGATCCTCGATACGCACAATGGCGCGCTATGCTTGGAGGATCGCGGCGGCGGCGGGCTTGACGCCATTATATTGCTGCCGCTTGCGATGAGCCAACAGGCCGCGGCCTGAAACAGGGCGCACCAAAGGGTCGCGCCGATGCGCGACGTGGGCCGTTGACGCGTCAGCGCTCAATGGCAGGTCAGGAAGCGTTCCAACTCCCGACGGCTGACGACGACGCCTGCGGCGGCCTTTCGCGGATCCGGGTGGGTATAGGTAAGGCTCGGCAGGTCAGGCAGATCCAACGCCTGACGCATGTTCATGATACCGAGTGCTTTCCGTCCGGCGGCGCTATCGACACTGACTTCGACGATGCTCTTTGAGCTTGTTGTATCCATGATGTCCTCCCATCACACTTATATAACAGAAATTCCTTATGGAATACCGCTTTTTACAAGCCCTTGCGGCGACCAGATCATCCAACGCGCTCCTGCAGGCATAGGGGTTGATTGCCATGATCTGCCGGTGGGAAGCCGCCGCACAGCCCTTTCAAAGGCTGCGAATGGTCTTTCCGCTGCTGCAAATCGAAAATTTTGACCAATTGGACAAGATTTTCCGCGGCCTCAGCCGAGGCAAGCGGACGATTTTCACTGCCGTTCAATCGACCCGACAAATATCTTTGTAAATTCAGCAAGTTATAAAAATGTCAGAATTTTTACAGTTCCTCTGTTGACTTGATCGAGGGGTGGGGATTATAAGCCCACTCACTGAACGA
>DASVPC010000211.1:0-6097 GCA_036383055.1 Rhizobium sp.
GGTCGCGACCATCAATGCCGCCGGTGTCGCCGATGTCGCGGAGGCCGTGCGCGAGATCACCAAGGGTGGCGCGCATGTGTCGATCGATGCGCTCGGCCATCCCGTCACCTGCTTCAACTCGATCAAGAACCTCCGTCGCCGCGGCCGGCATGTGCAGGTCGGGCTGATGCTCGGCGACTACGCGACGCCGCAGATTCCTATGGCGCAGGTGATCGGCCACGAGCTGGAAATCTATGGCAGCCACGGCATGCAGGCCTGGCGTTACGACGCCATGCTCGACATGCTCGCCGCCGGCAAGATCGCGCCGCAAAAGCTGATCGGCCGCCGGATCAGCCTGGAGGAGGCCGTGCCGGCACTGATGACGCTCGACAAGGCCGAGGGCACGGGGATCAGCGTGATTACACGGTTTTGATATACGCCGGTGCTATGCCCGGTGGAGACGAAGGCAATCTGAGAAGAGGATAGGATCATGGCATGGTCTGCCGGCCAATATGTGAAGTTCGAGGACGAGCGCACGCGCCCGGCGCGCGACCTGCTGGCGCAGGTGCCGCTCGCACGCATCGACCGCGCCATCGATCTCGGCTGCGGCCCCGGCAATTCGACCGAGTTGATTGTCGAGCGCTATGGCGCGGCCGGCGTCTCCGGCCTCGACAGCGATGACAATATGCTGGAGGCTGCCCGCGCCCGCATGCCCGGCACCAACTTCGTCAAGGCCGATCTTGCGACATGGCAGCCGGATGAGCCCGTCGACCTGCTGTTCGCCAACGCCGTTTTCCAGTGGCTGCCCGATCATCTCGAGATTTTCGACAGGCTGATGGACGGGCTAAAGCCGGGAGGCGTGCTTGCCATCCAGATGCCGGATAATCTCACTGAACTCAGCCACCTGATGATGGAAGAGACCGCGAAAAACGGCCCCTGGAGCGAGACCTTCGCGAAGAAGAGCGTCCGCCGCAATCCCCTACCCGCACCGTCGGTCTATTACAACCGGCTGATCGGCAAATCCGCCCGCATCGACCTCTGGCACACCAACTACAATCACACCCTGGAAAACGGCGCCGCCATCGTCGAATGGGTCAAGGGTACCGGCCTGCGCCCCTATCTCGACCATGCCGGCGCCGAACATCGCGACGCCTTCACGGCTGATTATCTCGCGCGCATCGAAAAGGCCTATCCGCCACTTACGGACGGCAAAGTCCTATTGCGGTTTCCACGGCTGTTTCTGGTGGCGGTGAAGAAGTAGGCCGATCCCAAGAGCCGCAATGACGAGCCGGCGGTACGTCATCGATCCCATCGACAACCAACGCCAGCCCGCGCTACAGCGCCGCGCGTCATATGTGACGCGCAAAGGTCGCTGTAGCACTTCAAATCTGCTGCATAATTTTATCCTTATATCGATTCCGATCTAAGGAATTATGCAGTAGAACATGCGCAGCCAAAGCAAAAACTGCAACAGGTCCGAGGAGATACGCCATGTCGTCCAGAAACCCGATGTTCATCCGCTTGGCCGAGGTGCACGCATGAGCGGCCCGGATGTTGCACCGGCGCCGCCGCTGACCTTCGTGATCTTCGGCGCCACCGGCGATCTGACGCGGCGGCTGCTGATCCCAACGCTGATCAATATGTCTCGCAGCGGACTTGTGGGCGACGACCTGCATATTCTCGGCATCGGTATCGAGCCCGGCGGCGTCGACATGCTGCTGGAGAAGCTGGATTCGTTTCTTGCCACATCGGGCGATATGCAGGAGCCGGAGCGGCAGGAGGCATGGCAGAGCCTGCGCAAGCGCATCGCCTATATCTCCGGCGATTTCACCCAGAACGCCGTCTATGACGAGATCGGCAAATATCTGTCGCAGGCGCCGAGCGCCAATGCGGCCTTCTATCTCGCCGTGCCGCCACGTTTCTTCGGCGATGTCGCCGAAAAGCTATCCGCCACCGGGCTCATGAACGAAACTGCCGGCGCCTTCCGCCGGATCGCCATCGAAAAGCCCTTCGGCCACGACCTCGTCTCGGCGCGCGAGCTGAACGCCCGGCTGCTCAGCCACGCCAACGAAAACCAGATCTACCGCATCGACCATTTCCTCGGCAAGGAAACCGTCCAGAACATCATGACGACGCGCTTCGCCAACATGATGATCGAGGCACTGTGGAACAACAACTATATCGATCACGTCCAGATCACCGCGGCGGAACTGGTGGATGTCGGCACGCGCGGCAAATTCTACGATTCGACCGGCGCACTGCGCGACATGGTGCCGAACCATCTCTTCCAGCTTCTGGCCATGGTGGCGATGGAGCCGCCGAACAGCTTTGACGCCGAATCGATCCGCAATGAAAAAGGCAAGCTTCTGAAGGCTTTGCGCGTCTATTCGCGCGAGGAAGCAATCCAGAACGGCGTGCGCGGCGCCTATACGGCCGGACCTCTCGCCGGCAAGGATCTGCCCGCCTATACCGGGACGGCCGATGTCGCGCCCGATAGCAACACCGAAACCTTCGTGGCGCTCAAACTGCTCGTTGATACCTGGCGCTGGGCCGGCGTGCCTTTCTATCTGCGGACCGGCAAGGCGCTGAAGGCGCGCGACACCGAGATCGTCATCACCTTCCGGCAGGTGCCCTTCGCGCAATTCCCGCGCCCGGCTTCGCGCCCGCAGCTGCCGCCGAACCGGCTGATCATCCAGGTGCAGCCGGACGAAGGGCTGGACATGGAAATCTCGATCAAGGCCCCCGGCCTCGTGCTGAAGACCGTGCCGATCTCGCTCGATTTCCGCTATGCCGACCGCTTCGACATCGGCAAGCAGACCGGCTACGAAAGCCTGTTCTACGAACTCTTTGTCGGCGACCAGACCCTGTTCCAGCGTGCCGATGGCATCGAAGCCGGCTGGGCGGCCGTGCAGCCCTTTCTCGACCTCTGGGCCGAGGGCGGCAAGCCCGACCCGTACGCCCCCGGCAGCATGGGACCGGCCTGCGCCGACGACCTCATCCAACGCGACGGCCGCGCCTGGCATCAGCCGGACGACAAGCTGGAGGGCAAGAAGGGGTGACCTAGGAGAGCAGCTCTGATGACGGAGCCGGCTCCGCGTCTCAATCCTCGAATTGATACAGGATACGCTCGGCTCGGTGCGATTCCAGAACGGCGGCGAAGAAGCGATCCTGTTCGGGATCGTCGGCGAGCGCGTTCATCGTGAAGCCGGCCTCATGGCGCGTCGCCTGCCCGCCCATATATCCGCCGCGCTCGATCCACAGGCTCGGATAGTCCTGGCTGTACCGGCATGAATTGGCGGAGCTGACAGCATAGACATATTGCCGGCCATAGGCTTGCATCAGTGGCGGGATCGTATGGGTTTCATTCTTGTCGCGACCCTGACCGTCGGCGCAGGCGGAGTGAAAGACAAGTTCGATCTGCCCTTCATACGCGCGCCAGAGCTCGGGATAGCTCCAATCACGGCAGATCAGGAAGCCGCAGGAAATGCCTTCGATATCCAGGATGAGCTGGTGACGACCCATTTCGAAAGCGCGCAGGTCATTGGTCGAGCAGCAGCGCTTGTCATAGCGGCCGGCGAGCTGACCATCGCGGTTGAAAACATAGAGGGAATTGTATTTCTTCTGCGTTGCCTCGTCACGATGGACACAGCCGGTCGCGACCCAGACGCGACGACGCCGCGCCGTCGATTGCACCGCCTCCACCGCCGCTTGAAGTCCAGCCCAATCGAAGTCGGCCCAATCCGGCCAATTGGCCGAACCATAGCCGGACAGGGCGCATTCCGGAAAATGAACGACATCGGCGCCAGCCTCGGCAGCCGCTTCGATCAGCGACAGAATCCGCGCCGTATTCGCCGCGATGTCATACCCCACGGGGATCTGGCACGTTGCCACGCGCAAACGTTCTGGCGCACCAATTGCCGACGGCCGCTTGTGCCAGGTATAGGCGCCATCCCATTTCGCCATGAACGTTCTCCGCAACGACTCGATTCGGCTATGCAAGCAGCCTAGTAGAAAGCAACCGAGGCGGCCTACAATTTCCAGCATGACGAAACGAAAAACCCCGCGGATAGACCGCGGGGTCCTTGTCGAGAATGACAGCAGATTACAGGAACTGGTGCAAGCCCGGGATGGAGCCGACGACCTGGTCGACCACGTCGTTGCCGGCATGCTGGCGGGCGGTTTCGATGGTTGCCTTGGCGAGCGAGGTAACTTCACCCATGCTGAGGCCGCTGCTCATCAGCTGCTGGCCGAGCGCCATGATGCCGCCGCCACCGCCGATTGCACCGAGAAGACCGCCAAGCAGGCCGCCGCCGCCCGAGGCCTCTTCGCCACCAAATTGCGCCACCAGATCGGAAGCGCCGGGAATGGCGGCAATCATCTTGGTGACCGGCCCATCCGGCGCTTCGCGCTGCAGGAAGCCAAGGATCGTGCCGACGGCCTTTTCCGCGACATCGGGGGCAATACCGGCTTTTGCTGCAATTTGATCAATAACTTCGTTCACTGTGGCCTCCTGCCTGTTATATCCGACGTTAACGTCAACGTAACTGAATGAACCAATCGGCACAAGCCATGCCGAATATCTCTATACTACCAGAAGCATAACCATGACGCGACTGGTTGTCCCAGCGCAACTCTGTTCCTATAACAGTATCAGGACAAATCGATGAACCGGCCCTGGCAGCCCCTTTGGAGTTGCCGTGCCGCCGCCCACAGGGAGACGACACCTCATGCCGCAACAAGATGGACAGATTTTCGTCGGCGCCAGCCGCAAGCCGGACGACAGTCTCAACAAGAGCGAATATCTGACGCTGAAATTCGGCAATCGCCACGGTCTCATCACTGGCGCGACCGGCACGGGCAAGACGGTGACCCTTCAGGTGCTGGCGGAAGGCTTTTCCAAGGCCGGCGTGCCGGTCTTCTGCGCCGATATCAAGGGCGACCTCTCCGGCATCGCAGTCAAGGGCGAGCCGAAGGATTTCCTGTTGAAGCGGGCCGAGGACATCGGCCTGAAGCCCTATGAATTCGAACAATTCCCGGTGATCTTCTGGGATATCTATGGCGAAAAGGGTCATCGCGTGCGCGCCACCATCGCCGAGATGGGACCGCTGCTGCTGTCCCGGCTGATGGATGCGTCGGAAGCGCAGGAAGGCGTGCTCAACATCGCCTTCAAGATCGCCGATGAAAACGGTCTGGCGCTGCTCGACCTCAAGGATTTTCAAGCGCTCTTGAACTACATGGGCGAAAATGCCAGCGAGCTTTCCAGCAAATACGGCCTGATCTCGAAAACCTCCGTCGGCTCGCTGCAGCGGTCGCTTCTGGTGCTGGAGCAGCAGGGGGCGGCGAATTTCTTCGGCGAACCGGCGCTGAAAATTTCCGACATCATGCGCGTCAACAACAATGGCTATGGGCAGGTATCGGTGCTTGCCGCCGACAAGCTGATGATGAACCCGCGCCTCTACGCTACCTTCCTGCTGTGGCTGCTCTCCGAACTCTTCGAGGAGCTTCCCGAAGTCGGCGACCCTGAAAAGCCGAGGCTGGTGTTTTTCTTCGATGAGGCACATCTGCTCTTCAACGATGCGCCGAAAGTGCTGATCGAGCGTGTCGAGCAGGTCGTGCGCCTGATACGCTCCAAGGGCGTCGGCGTCTATTTCGTCACGCAGAACCCGCTCGACATTCCCGACACCGTATCGCGCCAGCTCGGCAACCGGGTGCAGCATGCCTTGCGCGCGTTCACGCCGCTGGAGCAAAAGGCGGTGAAGGCCGCCGCCACCACCTTCCGCGCCAATCCCGCCTTCGATACCGAGAAGGCAATCATGGAGCTCGGCATCGGCGAGGCGCTCGTGTCGACGCTCGACGAGAAAGGCCAGCCGACGATGGTCCAGCGCACGCTGGTGAGGCCGCCCAACTCGCGCGTCGGTCCGATCTCCGAGGCCGAACGGAAGGCCGTCATCGCGGCGAGCCCGGTCGAGGGCGTGTACGACCAGACGGAAGAGCGCGACTCGGCCTATGAGCGGCTTCAGAAGCGAACCGAAGACCGCACCGCGACCGCGACGCAAGCAGCCGAAGACAAGGCGGAGGCGAAGAAATCCTCAAGCGGCTCGCGCAGCGACAGCTTTTG
>DASVPC010000212.1:0-3037 GCA_036383055.1 Rhizobium sp.
CGCCGCCGCGAACCGGCGGGCCGCCGGTCACGAATATCCGTAACACGTCGTCACCGCATTGGCGCATGTGGCTCAAGCCGGAGAACCGCTGCTTGGTGCCGGCCAACAGCTTCGCTGAGTACGCGCCGGAGCCCAACCCGGAGACGAAGAAGAAGGACGTGGTGTGGTTCGCGCTCACTGAGAACCGACCGCTGTTCGCCTTCGCCGGCATCTGGACCATCTTCAACGGCGATCGCGGCACCAAGTCGAAGCCGATCCCGGGACCGCATCAGGTGTATGGATTTCTCACGACCGTGGCGAACGCCGTGGTGGAGCCGATCCACCCGAAGGCGATGCCCGTGATCCTCATGACCGATGAGGAGCGTGATGTCTGGATGCGTGCGCCATGGGATGAGGCGAGGGCGCTTCAACGGCCATTGCCGGACGATGCGCTCAGGATCGTGATGCGAGGGGCGGAGAAGGAAGGTCGGGCGGCGGCCTAGGTCCTGTGGACACTTATCGCATCCATAGGACGATAGCGGCAAGAGTGACCACGGCCTGATAGTTCCGAGCGGTTTTCTCGAAGCGCGTTGCGACGCGCCTGAACTGCTTGAGCTTTGAGAAGCAGCACTCTACCAGATGGCGCTGGGCGTAGAGATGTTTGTCGATCGGGTATTTGAGCGCCCGTGACGGGTTGTTGGGAATGACGGCGAGCGCGCCCTTGGCGGCGATGGCTTGGCGCAGATGATCGGCGTCATACGCCGTGTCGGCCATGACGACCTCGGCAGGTAGCCCTTCGATCAAGGTAGCGGCTTGTGGTGCATCGCCTCTCTGGCCTGCCGTCAGCGTGAAGCGCACCGGACATCCCAAGCCTCGGACCGCCATGTGTATCTTGGTGCTCAAGCCGCCGCGCGAGCGGCCGAGTGCCTGATCTTCAGACCCCCTTTTTTCGCCCCGGCAGCGTGCTGATGCGCCCGGACGATGGTGGAGTCGATGATCAGATATTCGAAGTCTGGATCATCGCACATCGCCTCGAAGATCCGATGCCAGACGCCCTTGATGCTCCAACGGCTGAAGCGCCGGAACACGCTGTTCCAATCGCCAAACGCTTCCGGAAGATCACGCCAAGGAGAGCCCGTACGGACGATCCAAAGCACGCCCTCCACGAACATCCGGTTGTCGCGCCCGGTCGAGCCTTTCTGGTCAGGCCGACCAATAATCAGGGGAGCCATCCGCTCCCAAGCCACATCGCTCAAAACCAAACGATCCATCACACCCAAGGCCGCCCCCCCAAAAGCAGTCTTGAATCTGATTTGCCGACAAAAGGGAATCCTTAGAGTCCACAGGACCTAGAGCGTGATGTTTTTATACGGAAACATATCCTGAGTTTCTGAGATAGTTCGCGCACTCCTCCTCCGAGAAGAGATCGAGAAGATCTCCGGCTTTGCGCCAAGTCGATTCGATGGTGCGAGGCTCTGCGGCGCGCATCAGGTGCTTGAGTTTGGAGAAGACCTGCTCGATCGGATTGAGGTCAGGACTATAGGGAGGCAGGAAGAGCAGGTGCGCTCGCTTGGCTCGGATGGCGTCGCGGGCTCTTTTGCCTTTGTGGCTTCCGAGATTGTCGAGGATCACGATGTCCCCGTTGGCCAAGGTCGGAGCCAGTTCCTTCTCGGCATAGAGCGCGAAAAGTTCGCCATTGATGGGACCATCAACGACCCAGGGCGCCGAGATTCGATCGCAGCGAAGCGCCGCGATGAATGTCAGCGTGCTCCAATGACCAAACGGCGCGGATGCCACGAGCCGCTGCCCGCACGGTCCCCAGCCACGCAGCGGGGCCATGTTGGTCTTGATCCAGGTCTCGTCGATAAAAACCAGGCGGGAGGCATCGATCCTGCCCTGGCGAGCTTTCCAGCGTGCTCGCTTACGAGCGATATCGGGACGATCCTGTTCGGCCGCCCGCATCGTTTTTTTTAAAGCTCAGGCCTTCGGCATGAACGAAGGTCCATACGGCCCGCACATCGGTCTTGACGCCGCGTTCAGCCAACTCAGCTGTCAACTTGCGCAAGGTGAAGGGGCCGGAGCGAACGCGCTCGCGCAGCCATTGAGCATGAGCGCCGGACAAAGTCCTCTTCTTGTGACCACCGATCTTGCCCGGAGTAACGCCTCCGGTCTGCCGTCTCAGGTTCTTCCACTTGCTGATGCAGGAAGCACTGATCCGGAGAGCCTGCGCGATCGAGCGAACCGTCTCGCCCGCATCAGCACGCGCCAGAGCCCGTTCGCGGATATCTTCCGAATAGGGTCGTGTCATCCATGCTGGCCTCCGTTCCCAGCAGGAGGTTTGAATCAGAAACGCCGTCCCTTGGGAATCCAGATTCCGCTCAAAAACAACATGCTCTAGCTAGCCCGAGGCCGGTGCGGCATTCTCGGCGGGCTTGCCGTCGGCCTTCTCAGGCACAATCGGTGGCGGGACGCTGCCGCCCTTGTAGAGCCGCGCATAGCGCCTGCCGAGGCTGGTCAGCACCTCATAGCCGATGGTGCCGAAATGATGCGCGAGTTCGTCGACCGTGATGCCTTCGCCGATCAGCGTGGCCATATGGCCGCGCCGCGCGGCATTCGGCGGCAGGTCGGTGATGTCGACGGCCATCAGATCCATGGAGATGCGGCCCGCGACCGGGCAGCGCTTGCCGGCCACCACCACCTCGGCGCCGCGGGTGCCGTCATTGGCGCTGGCGGCACGGAAATAGCCGTCGGCATAGCCGGCGGCGATGATTGCGAGCCTGGTCGGCCGCCGTGCGGTCCAGGTGGAGCCGTAACCGACGGTCTCGCCGCGCTCGAGATGGCGGATCTGCACGATGCGTGCCTTCAGCTCGACCACGGGTCGCATCGGATTGTCCGCTTCCGGCGTCGGATTGACGCCATAGAGGGCGGCGCCGGGCCGCACCAGGTCGAACTGGAATTGCGCGCCGAGATAGATGCCCGAGGAGTTCGACAGCGATGCCGTCACGTTGGTGAACAGACTTGCGATCTCGCGGAAGGCGGTGAGTTGCCTGGCGTTGGT
>DASVPC010000213.1:0-15248 GCA_036383055.1 Rhizobium sp.
TATCAGATATCCTATGCGCAGTCGGTTCATAAGCTCGCGGTGCTGCTCGGAAAACCGCCGGCGGCACTCGACGAGCGCCTGAAGGCGACGGCTGCGATCCCACAGCCCCCGCTCAAGGTCTCCGTAGGAATCCCCGCCAACATACTGACATCGCGGCCGGACGTTCGGCTCGCCGAGCGCCAGCTTGCGCAATACACCGCGAAAATCGGCGTAGCCGAGGCGAACCGCTATCCGTCGATCTCTTTGACCGGCAGCATAACGTCGTCGGCAACCGATCTCGCCGATCTCGGCCGCAAGTCGACCATCGGCTGGGCTTTCGGCCCGACGCTGACCGTGCCGATCTTCCAGGGCGGCCAGTTGAAAGCAGCCGTCGATGTCGCCAAGGCTGAGCGCGACCAATATTACATCGCCTATCAGGCGGCTGTTCTGACCGCCATGCAGGATGTCGAGAATGCCATCGTCTCGCTGACGCAGGAGAAGATCAAGAACGCCAAACTCGTTTCCTCGGCCTCCTCCTATCGCACCGCCGCGGACCTTTCGCGCCAGCTGAACAAGGCCGGCGCCACAGACTTCCTGAATGTTCTGGATGCCGAACGTTCGCTTTACAGCGCGGAAAGCTCCCTCATCCAGAGCAAGGCGGCGATTGCGACGGATTACATTTCCCTCCACAAGGCGCTCGGCGGCGGATGGGATGGCGCCATCGACAGCTCGAAGCCTGCCGTGGTCGATACCGGCAGTCCAATTCGGATTCGGTCGGCGTCATAGGAAAAAAGTCGTTCGAACAGTCGTGTTCGATATGCGAGATCGGGCGGAGCGCTCCTCTTCGCTCGTGTTCTATTATCGCGGATTTTTATGGTTGTAATAGCGAATTGCGATTTGTTTTATGTCTCCGCCAAGCCCATCTATCGATGCGGGCGGGATAGTGTGCGGCCCATGCATGCGATCGCCAACGCGCCTTATGACCTGAATCAAAAGAGAAGTGAGAAGAACAAGATGTCGGCATTGTTTACGCCGTTTCAGTTGAAGGACGTCACCCTGCGCAATCGTATCGCGGTGCCTCCTATGTGTCAGTACAGCGCCGTGGACGGTCTGACGGATGACTGGCATAGGGTGCATTATGCAGGTCTCGCGCGTGGCGCCGCCGGTCTGGTAATCGTCGAGGCCACTGCCGTTTCACCTGAAGGGCGGATCACACCGGGTTGCACGGGTCTTTGGAATGATGAACAGGCCGAGGGCATGGCGCGCATCGCCGCCGCCATCAAGGCCGCGGGTGCCGTGCCCGGAATCCAGATCGCGCACGCCGGGCGCAAGGCGAGTGCCAACCGACCCTGGGAAGGCGATGACCATATCGAGGAAGGCGACCCGCGCGGCTGGCAAACTATTGCGCCGTCGGCCGTCGCTTACGGCAAGAGCCTGTCCAAGGTGCCGAAGGCCATGACGCTTGACGATATTGCCAGGGTCAAGGCGGATTTCTTGGCCGCCGCCCGGCGCGCGCGCGATGCCGGCTTCGAGTGGCTGGAGCTGCATTTTGCCCACGGCTATCTGGCGCAGAGCTTCTTCTCGGTTGATGCCAATCAGCGCGACGATCAGTATGGCGGCGATCTCGCTGGACGCAGCCGCTTCCTTTTGGAAACCCTGGCGGCGGTGCGCGATGTCTGGCCGGAAAATCTGCCGTTGACCGCGCGTTTCGGCGTCATCGAATATGACGGCCGTGACGAGCAGACACTCGAAGAATCCATCCAACTGACTAAGGCCTTCCGAAGGGGAGGTTTGGACCTCCTCAACGTCAGTGTCGGCTTCTCCACGCCGCAGGCCGATATCCCCTGGGGATCGGCGTTCCTTGCTCCGATCGCTGAGCGTGTGCGCCGCGAAGCGGAGCTGCCGGTGGCCTCATCCTGGGGTATCGACGCGCCGCGTGTCGCGGAGAGCGTTGTTGCCAAGGGGCAAATGGATCTGGTGATGATCGGGCGGGCGCATCTGGCCGATCCGCATTATCCCTATCGGGCCGCCCAGGAACTGAAGGTCGATCGTCCTGCCTGGTTGTTGCCGGCCCCCTATGCCCATTGGCTGGAGCGTTACCGGACACAGGAGTGACGACAGGCAGGAGCGGCGGGGATAGCCCCGCCCTCAAGCCTCTTGTGTCATCACAGACTGTGCGATGAAATCCACCAGGGTTCTGATGTTGTGGGACGGGCTGCTGCTGGCCGGCCAGAGAAGGCGCAGGACGCCCGCTTCCCGCACACAGTCCTGCAACAGTGGCACTAGCTGACCATTTGCGATCTGCGTGGAGACGGACATCGATGGAACGCAGGCGATGCCGACGCCTTGCCCGGCCAATTCTATCCTGGCCTCGACCGTGTTGACGACCGCTGTCACCGGGAGATCGAGTTCGATATCCGCGCCATTCTCGGCAAGCGGCCATGTGTCGATCCTGCCGGTTTCCGGGTGTCGACGGTGCAGGCAGAGGTGTTGCAGCAGGTCCTCGGGGCGCTGCGGAATGCCATGCGCCGCGAGATAGGCGGGGGAGGCCACGATCGTGTGCCGGAAACGCCCGAACGTGCGGCTCATCAGACGGGAATCGCGCGCATCGCCGGTGCGGATCACGAGGTCGTAGCCTTCGTCGATGACATCGACCAATCGATCGGTCAGGTCAAGTTCCAGCCGCGCCTGCGGATAGATCTGCATGAAGCGGGCAAAGATCGGCATGAATGTCATGGCCCATGTCGGCAGGCTGACCCGCATCGTGCCGCGCACGACCATCCGGGCTTGCTGCATTTCCTGCGTCGCAAGCTCCATTTCCGTTAGGATGCGGTTGCAGCGCTCGAGGAAGATCGCTCCCTCCGGCGTCAGGCTGACGCTATGGGTGCTTCGGTGAAAGAGGCGCACGCCAAGGCGTTCTTCAAGCCGCGCGACGGATTTGCCGATGGCGGAGGCGGAAAGACCGAGCTGCCGGCCTGCGTCGACGAAGCTGCGCGTTTCGGCCACCCGAACGAAGACCTTCAGTCCGCTGAAATTTTCCATGGGTCAAAACTCCGTTGCGGACAGAATAGTCCGCACGGACCGGAAAGCCAGCGTCTTTCGCTCATACACGCAATGGCGATAATTGCCTTATGATTCAGTTTCTTGTTCTCCAGACCTGTTTGAGTACGCATCGACAGGTGTCGCGACGCTTGCGTCCGCTTCTTGAGTTGCGGAACTTGTGCGATGCATAGGACCGGCGGATGGAATATCGTATTGGCGCTGGCTGCCGGCATCGTGCTGGCCGTCATGATCGACTGGAACAGCCTGCTGGCGCGGCATAGCTCGCCGCTTTTCGCCTCGTGGACTGCACATGGCGTCGGTGTCTTGGCAAGCCTTGCCCTAGTGACGCTTCTGCCTACCCGAGCAACCGCTGGACAGGCGGCGCCAGAGGGCAAGTGGCCGCTCTGGTCGTATCTTGGCGGCATTCCGGGCGCCTTCACCGTGTTGCTGGCGGCCATCACCGTCAACAGCGCTCTCGGGCTTGCCGGAACGCTGGCGCTCATGCTGATCGGTCAGATGGCGTTTGGCATCGCGGCGGATGCCTTCGGGATATTGGGACTGCGGCGTGCGTTGCCGGACCGCCGCGACATATGCGCTATCGCGCTGGTGCTGTGCGGCAGCATCGTCATCATCCTGGCGCGGAGCTGAGCGATGCTTTTGTTCGTCTCGCTTGCCCTGCTCAATGGTATCTTGATCGGCACGAGCCGCGCGATCAACGGTCACCTCGGCAAGAAGGTCGGGCCGCTCAGGACGTCGCTCTGGAACCATGCCGTCGGTTTCATTTTCCTCTCGCTGCTGATCGGTCTGTTCTACAGGAACGATCTTGCTGTCGGGACCGGCGTACCGGCGAGCGCATGGCTCGGCGGCGTGTTAGGCGTTGTCTTCGTCGCATTGAACAGCCATGTCATTCCGAGGCTGGGCGCAAGCAAGACCACCAGCCTCGTGGTGGCCGCGCAGATGCTGGCAAGCGTCGCCATCGACAGTTTCGGCAAGCCGGTTTCCAGCGCGACGGTCGTCACGCTCATAGGCGCCGCCTTGATCATTGCCGGTGTCTGGCTGTCGGCATCTTCTACGAAGAAGAATGCGCCGCGCGAACCGGCGCAAGATGCGGTGTCGGATCATGAGGAGGCTCGTCGCGCTGTCCGGTAATATCCGGATCGATACACCAGATCCTGCATTGTGATCGTTGCTCGGTCGGCGTTACTGTGTCTTGCACAGTGAGACCATTTCCCGAGGACAGTCCATGAGTTCAAGCCCGCGCCCGATGCCGACCGAAGCGGGCATTTTGCAATTCATGGAGATTTGCGATTCCTTCTATCCGCCGGATGCCGTGACGGCCTCCATAGAGCAGCAACGAGAGTGGTATGATGCGCTTTGCCGCCAGTTCGACCGACCGCTGCCTGACGGAATGCGTATCGAAGACGAGATGGTCAGGGGCAGGATCCCGGTCCGGTGGTATCGGCCGGAGACGGTCAGAACCTCGACATGCCTGCTCTATCTTCATGGCGGCGGCTTTGTGGTCGGTTCACTGGAGAGCCATCATGCTATCTGCGCCGAGATCGCTGACCATGCTAGGGCCGACCTGATATCCGTTGATTATCGCCTTGCGCCGGAACATCGCTGGCCGGCGCAGACGGATGACTGTTTCGCCGTTCTCAGGCACCTGCTCGACGCGGGAAAGACCGTTGTGCTGATCGGCGACAGCGCCGGCGGCAATCTGGCGGCGGGGCTGGTGGTTCGGGCAAAGGGCCAGGGGTTTTCGGGCATAGTCGGACAGGTGTTGATCTATCCGGCGCTGGGCGGCGATCTCGTTTCCGGTTCCTATGAAGAAATGGCGAATGCGCCGGGACTGACGACTGCGGATGTCGTTTATTATCGCAGCGTATTGCAGGCGCCGGCTGGCGATCCTGTCGCCGGGGCACTCGCCCAATCCTCTTTCGACGGCCTGCCGCCGACATTCATAACCGTCGCCTATTTCGATCCGCTGCGCGACGATGGCCGCAACTATGCGGCGAAGCTGGCGCAGGCGGGTGTCGAGGTCTGGTTCCGCGAGGAGCCGCAGATGGTGCATGCCTGGCTGCGCGCGCGGCATATGAGCGATGGCGCGCGCACCGGCTTTCGCGCCATATGCGACGCCGTCAGCCGGTTTGCCGGATCGAACTGACTACATCAGATCGCGGGGAATCCGTTTTTCCTCGAAAACCTTCTCGAAGATCAGCGTCTCGCCTTCGAAGGCGGTGACGGAAGCGCTGATGACCCAATCCGTCGCCGTGCAGGAGATCTTTGACGTCGACAGCGTGCGGACGAACCATCCCGGCCGCTGCATGTCGCATGTCCAGGTCGAAGTGCCGGTCATCGATAGCGGATCGTTCGGCGTGATCGACCAGACTTCGTCTCGCAGCTGGCGGGTGGAAAGACCGGTGTCCGGATGCTCGAAAAGACCGGTATCCTCGCGGATTTCATAATGGGTCTTGTTGGCGGCGAGATCGCGAAGGACCTGGCGTTTGGTCGAAGACGAGGCATGTTCGACGTATTTCGGCAGCGGGTCGGGATTATCAGGCTGCTTGATATCGATGACCTCGTGCGCGCCGAGCTTTGGCAGAGCAAGACCGATGGAGGCGACATCGATCGTCAGTCCCGGATCTTCCGGCGGCGGCAGGACCATCGGCCAATAGGCCGTCGACAGCGACAGGCGGATGCGATGACCCTTACGGAAACGATAGCCGCAGGCATCCAGCGTCAGCGTCACCGTGGTGCGCTCGCCTTTTTCTAGAGGCTTCGGTTCGGCATTCCCGCCGCGATGGGCAAGGTTGAGTACGCCGAAGGAGACGCGCGTCGCGGTGCCGTCCGGATGCAGGTCGACAAGCCGGGCGCAGAGATTGGCGGTTTCGGCATCGCAGCGCAGCGAAAGGGTGATGACCGCGCGTCCGAGATAATCATGATCGTCGGTCAGCGGTGCAGTCTGGAAGGTCAGTGAGCCGGCATCGTCGCCTCGCTGATCGAGCGCCATTTCGGCGTCTGGCTTCAGCGTGAACCATTCTCCGGAAGCCGTGCCGGTGTCGAGCGGCGAGCGCAGATAGACGGGATGTTCCGGCGCGTGCGGGATCGGCATACCTTCCATCAGCGTGCCGAACTGCTCGACATAGAAGCATTGCATCTCCGGCTCTTGCCATTCGCGCTTGGCGATCCAGAAGCCCGGATCGAAATCGCGGCGCGGTGCCGGCTTGATGGCGTCGAGAATATAGGCGCGTACCGGCGGGATGCTTTCGGCACCGTTCTGCTCGCCGCGCAGCCAGCGGTTCCACCAGGCGATGGCTTCGCCGTGGAAATCGGTGCGGGGCTTCGGCCAGGCAAAATGCGGATATTTGTGCACCCAGGGACCGATCAGCGCTTTTGCCGTGTCGCCGAGGCCTTCGACCGCCTTGAGCGGCGTGTTGCGATAACCGTCCGCCCAGCCGGCGATGACGAGCGCGGGAACGTCGAATTCGGCGAAGCTCTCGCAGATCGAGCCGCGTCGCCAATAGTCGTCGCGGCGCTGGTGCTGAAGCCATTCCTCCATGAAGAACGGCTCGTTCTCCAGGCGCTCCAGCCACATCTCCTTCCAGCGGTCGCCGACGATCTCGGGATCGGGCGAGCGGGACTGATAGGCGAGCATGGTCGCGGCCCAGGAAAGCTGGGCCGAGAGATGGCAGCCGTCCTTGTAGTGAATGTCGTCATTGTAGCGATCGACGGTGGAGGCAATGGATATCACCGCCTTGAGAGCGGGTGGGCGCAGAGCCGCGACCTGTAAGCTGTTGAAGCCGCCCCAGGAAATACCCATCATGCCGACGGAGCCGTTCGACCAGGGCTGCGCCGCGATCCAGGCAATCAGCTCGCAGGCATTAGCAAGCTCAAGCTCGGTATATTCGCCGTCGATGACGCCATCGGATTCGCCCGAGCCGCGAATATCGACCCGGATGCCGGCGATCCCGGCAGCTGCAAACACCGGATAGGTGGATTCATCGCGCGGGCTTGTCCCGTCACGCTTGCGGTAGGGCAGGAGCTCGAACACGGCCGGTACCGGATCGCTGTCCGTATTGTCCGGCATCCAGATGCGCGCTGCCAGCTGCGTGCCGTCCTTGAGGGTGATCCATTGGTTTTCGATAGTGGTGAAGCCGCGGGCGGTCATGGGGTGTCCTAGAATGTTTTCATTATGATGCGAGAGCCGACATCGCCAGCTCAGTTGCCGGCGCTTTCCATCTTTCTGGTCGTCAGTACCTTCTCCAGCCAGCCGATCTCCATTTCCGGCACGGACTTCAAGAGCAGATCCGTGTAGTCGTCGAAGGGCGGCGACAGCACCTTCGATTTTGGCCCGAAGCGCACGAGCTTGCCGCGATGCATGACCGCGACGCTGTCGGCGATGGCGCGGACGATGGCGATATCGTGGGTGATGAAGATATAGGAGAGCTGGGCTTCCGCCTGCAATCTCAGAAGCAGGTTGAGAATGCCTTCGGCAACGAGCGGATCGAGCGCAGAGGTGGGTTCGTCGCAGAGGATGAGCTCCGGCTTAGCGGCCAGCGCCCTGGCGATTGCCACGCGCTGTTTCTGTCCGCCGGACAGCTCGGCCGGATAGCGGTCGATGAAGCCGTTGCTCATTTCGATCTGCTCGAGCAGTTCCTTCACGCGCGCTGTCTTCTCCGCGCCGCGCAGGCCATAATAGAAGGATAGGGGACGGCCGATGATATCGCGCACGGTCTGGCGCGGGTTCATCGCGGTGTCGGCCATCTGGTAGATCAGCTGGATGCGCCTGAGCTCGTCACGCGAGCGGTTCTTCAGGGCTGATGTCAGTGGCTTGCCGTCGAAGGAAATCCCGCCGTCGCTGGGTGGCAGCAGCCCGGTGATGACGCGGGCGAGCGTCGATTTGCCGGAGCCGGATTCGCCAACAATCGCCAGCGTCTGGCCTTTCGGCACATGAAGAGAAACGTCGTGCAACACTTTGAAGCCATTCGAGTATTGCGCGCTGACATTTTCGACCTTCAGAAGCGTGTCGGACTGATCTTTCGCCTCCTCCCGCGCCGTCTGGCGGACATTGATCAGGGCGCGGGTATAATCTTCGCGTGGCGCCTCGATGATCTGCTGGACAGAGCCGTATTCCACCGTCTTGCCATGGCGCAGCACCATGATGTCGTCGGAGATCTGCGCGACGACGGCAAGGTCGTGGGTGATGTAGAGTGCGGCCGTATGGGTTTCCTCGATGGCATGCTTGATGGCCGCCAGCACGTCGATCTGGGTCGTCACGTCGAGAGCTGTGGTCGGCTCGTCGAAGACGATCAGCTCGGGGTTGGAACAGAGCGCCATCGCCGTCATCGCGCGCTGAAGCTGGCCGCCTGAGACCTGATGCGGAAAACGGTCGCCAAAAGTCTCCGGATTGGGCAGGCCAAGCACCTGGAACAGGTAGAGCGCCCGCTTCTTCGCTTCGTCCTTCGTCATCAGTCCATGCTTGACGGAGGCTTCTATCACCTGTTCACCGAGCTTGTGGGCCGGGTTGAAGGCGGCCGCAGCCGATTGCGCGACATAACAGACGCGGGCGCCGCGGATCTTGCGGATGCCCGATTTCCCAAGCGGGAGAATGTCGACACCATCGAGCAGCACGCTGCCGCCCGTAATTTCTGCGCCGCCCCGGCCATAGGCGAGCGCCGAAAGGCCGATGGTAGACTTGCCGGCGCCGGACTCGCCGATCAGGCCGAGCACCTTGCCCTTCTTGAGGTCGAAGGAGACGCCGTCGACGATGCTCACCCGCTTCGGCGGCTCGCCGGGCGGATAGCTGGTCGCTTCGATCTTGAGGTCGCGAACCGAAAGTAGCTCAGACATCGCCACGTCCTCCCTTGAGGCTGGAGGTGCGCTTCAAGAGCCAGTCGACCACCAGATTGACACAGACCGCGAGCGCCGCGATGGCGGAACCCGGCACGAGAGCGGCGGAGATGCCGAAGATGATGCCATCCTTGTTGTCCTTGACCATGCCGCCCCAATCCGCAGACGGCGGCTGGATGCCGAGCCCGAGGAAGGAGAGTGTCGACAGGAACAGGATCGAAAAGGCGAAACGCAGGCCGAATTCCGCCAGCAAGGGCGAGAGCGTGTTCGGCAGGATCTCGCGGAAGATGATCCAGATCTTGCCTTCGCCGCGCAGCTTGGCGGCTTCGACGAATTCCATCACCGCCACATCGAGCGCCACGGCGCGACCGAGACGATAGACGCGGGTGGAATCGAGGATTGCCATGACCAGGATGAGCACGATCAGGTTCTGCGGCAGCACCGCCAGCACCACCAGCGCGAAGATCAGCGTCGGGATCGACATCATCAGGTCGTTGAACCGCGAGAAGACCGCGTCGATCAGCCCGCGCGAGACGGCGGCGGTGAAGCTGAGGATAATGCCAAGCGAGAACGAGATGATCGTTGCGGCGAGCGCCACGAACAATGTGGTGCGGGCGCCGTAGATCAGCCGCGAAAGGATGTCGCGGCCGAGATTGTCGAGGCCGAAGAAATATTGCGCGTCGGCCACCTGCCAGACATTGCCGACGACTTCGGTCTCGCCATAAGGCGCGATCCAGGGGGCGAAGATCGCGCAGATGAAGGCGAGCAGAATGCCTGCCATGCCGACCCAGGCGGTGATGGGAATATCTCTCAATCTCATCGCGGATGCCTCAGGCGTGGGTTGGCGACGATCGCCAGGATATCGGCGATCATGTTGAGCAGGATGTAGACGGCAGCGAAGATCAACCCGCAGGCCTGCACCACCGGCATGTCGCGAACCGTGACGGCATCGACCATGTACTGGCCCATGCCGGGATAAACGAAGACCACCTCGACCACGACGACGCCGACGATGAGATAGGCGAGGTTCAGCGCCACGACATTGATGATCGGCGCCAGCGCATTGGGTGCGGCATGCTTGACGATCGAACGGAAAGCGCTGAGGCCTTTCAGTTCGGCCGTTTCCATATAGGCCGACGACATCACCGAGAGGATCGCCGCCCGCGTCATACGCATCATGTGAGCGAGAACGACGAGCACCAAAGTCGCGGTCGGCAGGGCGATGGCCTTCAGCCGATCGAGGAAGTCCATGCCGTCATAGACGGTGGCGGGAAAGGTCGCGATCCCGAATTTCACACCGAAAAACAGGATGAGCAGATAGCCGATGAAGAACTCAGGCAGAGAAATCGCCGCCAGCGAGATCACGTTGATGATCTTGTCGGGCAAACGGTTGCGAAAATGCACGGCGAGCATGCCGAGCCCGACGGCGAGCGGCACGGAAATCAGCGCGGCGAAGGCAGCCAGGAAGAGCGAATTGCCGAGACGCTTGCCGATTTGCTCGCTGACGGAATTCTTGCTGGCCCAGGAGGTGCCGAAATCGCCATGAACGGCGTTGCCGAGCCATTCGACATAGCGGGTCGTGATCGGCCGGTTGAGACCGAGATCGGCGCGGATGTTGGCAACGGCCTGTGGCGTCGCCGACTGGCCGAGATAGGTCGTCGCGAAATCGCCCGGCAGAGCTTCAAGGCCGCCGAAGATCAGGATCGAGACTGCGAAAAGCAGGACGAGGCTGAGCAGACAGCGCTCGACGATGAGGGATAGCAGCGGAAAACGCTGCTTGAACCTCAATCCGGGCAGCACCGTGCTGGGTGGTATGTTGGACATGGCTGATGCCTCGCGCTGAAACGTCATGAGGACCGCGGAGGGTTTCCGCGATCCCGGTTCCGTTAGAGATGAGGGCGTTTCCGCCCGGCTTCGGGCATCAGGCGTCCAGCCAGACGCGGGTCGCGACGTAGCCGTTCGACATGTCGTTGCCGATATCGTGGACGTAGCCCTTCACCTGCTTGGTGGAGGCGTTCACGAAGTCGTTGAACATTGGCAGGATGACACCGCCTTCGTCGCGCACCATCATCGCCATGGCGCGGTAAAGCTCCTTGCGCTTGGTCTCGTCCAGCTCGGAACGGGCTTGAAGCAGAAGCTTGTCAAAGTCCGGGCGCAGGAAGCGGGTGTCGTTCCAGTCGGCCGTCGAAAGATAGGCGGTGGAATACATCTGATCCTGCGTCGGACGGCCGCCCCAATACGAGGTGGAGAAGGGCTGGACGTTCCAGACGTTGGTCCAGTAGCCATCGCCCGGCTCGCGCTTGACCTCGATGTTGATGCCCGCCTTCTTGCAGCTTTCCTGGTAGAGGACGGCGGCGTCGACGGCGCCGGGGAACGCGACTTCCGAGGTGCGCAACAGGACGGAGCCGCTGTGGCCGGACTTCTTGTAATGAAAGGAAGCCTTGTCGGGATCGTAAGTGCGCTGCTCGATGCCTTCGGGGAAGAGGGCATAGGTGCTGTTGATCGGGAAGTCGTTGCCGACTTTGCCGTAGCCGCCAAGGATCTTCTTGACCATGGTTTCGCGGTCCATGGCGTATTTCAGTGCAAGACGCAGGTCGTTATTGTCAAACGGCGCCGTGTTGCAATGCATGATGAACACGTAATGGCCACGCCCGGCGGTCGCCAGGATTTCGACATTCGGCGCGCGCTTCAACAGGTCGACGGTCTTCGGGTCGACACGGTTGATGTAATGCACCTGGCCTGACGAGAGCGCGGCGATACGTGCCGTCGCATCGTTCATGCCGATGATCTCGATCGAGTCGACATAGCCGCGATCCTTGCGCCAGTCGTCCTTGTTCTTTTCCAGCGTGGCGCGCACGCCGGCCTCAAAGGTGACGAGCTTATAGGGGCCGGTGCCGATCGAGGCGAAGGGATCGTCGTTGCCGCCGTTCGGCTGTATGACGAGATGGTAGTCGGTCAGGAGCAACGGCATGTCGGCGTTGCCTTCGGTAAGCGTCAGGACGAGGTTGTCGCCATCGGCCTTGATCTCCTTGATCGACTTCATAACGCCGAGGGCGCCCGATTCCGACTTGCTGTCGGTATGGCGCTTGAGGGTGGCGACGACGTCGTCGATCGTCAGGTCCTTGCCGTTGTGGAACTTCACGCCCTTGCGGATCTTGAAGGTCCAGGTGACCGCATCCTTCGACGGCTCCCAGGATTCGGCAAGCGACGGCACGGCGGCGCCGGTGAGCGGGTCGGATTCGACCAGCATGTCGCCCCAGCAGCGGCCGATACAGAACATGAACTGCGACAGGAATTTCGCCGGATCCTTGCTGTCGGTGGCGGCGCCGCCTTCAAGGCCGAGTTTCAGATGGCCGCCGTGCTTCGGCTCGGCTGCCATCGCGCTTTCGGTGAAAAGCTGGTCGGCAAGTGCCAATGTCATGCCAGCTGCCATGGCGCGTCCCATGAATTCGCGGCGGCTGAGGCCGCCCGAGGTCACGCGGCTTGCGAGGTGTTTCGTGTAATCGTTCATTCCCCAGTTCCTTCTTTTTGATGCGTTGATAGAATTCCCGGGCTGGACTTCAAGAAGCGGTTTCCTCTTCCGCTTGAGGCCTGATTGCCCGCGATCATGCAGGAAAATCACACGGTTGCTACCGTTTTCTCATTTTCCTTTCCAGATTGGGGCTCGCTTCTCCGCGAAAGCCCTTGCGCCCTCCAACTGGTCCTCGCTCGAATAGAGGGCATCGACGGTCGCAAACTGCCTTTTGGTGATCTTGTTCATGGCAGTCTGGAATGTCGTTCCCTCGGCCTCGCGGACGATTTCCTTGATGGCGGCGTAGACGAGCGGCGGACCGCTTTCCAAAAGGCGGGCAAGTTCCCATGCCCGATCCATCAGCTTGTCCGCCGCGACGATCTCGTTGACGAAGCCCCAACGGTTCGCCTCGACCACATCGAGCCAGCGGCCGGTCAAAAGCATGTCCATCGCGATGTGGTAGGGTATCCGCTTCGGCAATTTGATCGATGCGGCATCCGCGACCGTTCCAGAGCGGATTTCCGGAAGAGCGAAGGTCGCGTGTTCGACGGCGATGATCAGGTCGCAGGAAAGGGCGATCTCCAGACCGCCGCCGCAACAGATGCCATTGACGGCGCATATCACCGGCTTGTTGAGATCACGAAGCTCCTGCAGGCCACCGAAACCGCCAACACCATAGTCGCCATCGACCGCATCGCCGGCAGCGGCCGCCTTCAAATCCCAACCGGCTGAAAAGAATTTCTCGCCAGCACCGGAGATGATCGCCACGCGCAGCTCGGGGTCGTCGCGGAAATCGCGGAAGATCACGCCCATCTCACGGCTGGTCGCAAGGTCGATGGCGTTCGCCTTTGGCCGGTCGATGATGACCTCGAGGATACCGTTGTCGCGTCGAACGCGAATGGGGCTGTGCAACTTCCGCTACCTCCTTCGCCGGATGAGGGCGTCTGCGGCAACGACGCCACGATTGTCTGGCAAAACCATCAATGGATTAATGTCTAGTTCTTCCAGCCGCGCGGCGTGTTTTACGACATATTCTGCCGTTGATACGACGGCATCGACAACTAAATCGAGGTTGCCTTTTGCGCCGCCGCGATACCCCTCGATCAGTTTTTTGACTTTCAGTCGCGAAATGGCCTCCAGAACGTCCGCTCTCGTCACCGGAAGAGGCAAAATGACGGAATCTTCAAGCAATTCAACCAGGATTCCACCCGCACCGACCGTCAAAGCCAATCCGAGGACCGAATCGCGCACGGCCCCGACGATCAGTTCGGCGACCGGACGCTCGATCATCCGTTCGATCAGATAACCGGAGGCAACATGCGCCATTCTCTGGGCGGCGCTCCGTACGGCCTCCATATCCCTCAGGTTGAGTGCGACAGCGCCGGCCTCAGACTTGTGTTCGACGCCCAACGCCTTCAGGGCGACGGGGAATCCGAGGTGTTGGGCCTGCTCGGCAGCCTCGCTGGGCGTGGCTGCCGTCGCGCCGACGGGAACAGTAAGACCAAAGGCGGATAGCTCGGCCTTGGCGGTCGCCTCGTTCAAGGTCTCAACTTCGCCTCCGGCCAAGGCAGTATCGAGCAGCGGCAGTGGCGGTTGTGCACGCCAGGCCGCCCCGATTCTGCTCGTAATTTCTACCGCAGCAATAGCCTCGCTAATGCCGCAAAGGGGCACGATGCCATCTTCGAATAGCGACAAGGCAACGGCTTCGGGCATGTTTTCCGGCAGTGTCGCGAGTATCCCGGCGCGGGCGCCGGTCTGTTTCGCGGCCGCGGCGATAGCGGCAACAGTGGTCATCCAGTCCGCGCCGTCGCAACGGTCGTCCCGCGGGAAATCGAGGACAATGAGATTGAGCGCGTAGTCGCCTTCGAACATGGCGGTGAAGGCCTCGGTCTGGCGAGCAAGATCGCCCCAGACGAAGGTATGGTAATCGAGGGGATTGGAAAGGGTGACCATCTCACCGAGACTGCGCCGCAAGGCGGGCAGCTGTTCAGGCTTCAGAGTACGGAAATCCACGGTCCGGCCGGTAGCGGCATCGGCCATCAGCGAGGCCTCGCCGCCGGAGCAGCTCATCGAGGAGATCGCATTGCTTGTCAGTGGACCGGTGACGTGCAGCAACTTCAGCGTTTCGATCATTTCGGGCAGTGTGGCGACCCGACCGATGCCGAGGCGGGCGAGAACCGCATCGGCAACGGCGTCGCTGCCGGCAAGAGATGCCGTATGCGAGACGGCGGCGCGCTGTGCCTGTTCGGACTTGCCGACTTTGAGCGCGACAACAGGCTTGCGCAACTCGCGGGCGCGCATGGCCAGCTTTTGCAGGGCCTGAACGTTGCCGAAGCCTTCGATGTGAAGGCCGATCGCCGTGACACGCGGGTCCTCGAGGACCGCGAGAGCCAGATCCGACAGTCCGGTCTGCGCTTGGTTGCCTGCCGTCATCAGATAGGCGAGGGGCAGGCCGCGTTTTTGCATGCTGAGATTGATTGCGATGTTGGAGGATTGGGTGAGGATCGCAACGCCGCTTTCGACGCGCACCATTCCATGCTGGTCGGGCCAAAGCAGAGCGCCGTCCAGCCCGTTGATCAAGCCATAGCAGTTCGGCCCAACAATCGGCATGTCCCCGGCTGCTTCGACCAGGGCTTCCTGCAGCATGATGCCATCGGCCAGTTCGGCAACCGCCTCGCTGAAGCCCGAGGCATAGCAGACTGCGCCGCCGGCGCCTCTGGCGGAGAGCGCGCGGACGATATCGACGGTCAGCAACCGGTTGACGCCGACGAAGGCGGCATCCGGTGCCGCAGGCAGTTCGTCCACCGATCGATAGCAACGGCGGCCGAGCACGCTTTCCTGTGTCGGGTGTACCGGCCAGATGTCG
>DASVPC010000214.1:0-48271 GCA_036383055.1 Rhizobium sp.
AGGAAAACCAGCTGATCAATGCCGTGGTTTTCAACGGCAACCGCAAGATCAAGGACGACAAGCTGCAGGGTATCGTACAGACCCATGCCGCTGGTCCCTATAGCGAAACCCAGGTGCAGGCCGACATCAAGACGATCAAGGACGCCTACGCGGCGATCGGTCGTAATGAAGTTCAGGTGACGACGCAGACCGTTCCGGTCGCGCAGGGCCGTATCAACGTCGCCTTCGTCATCAACGAAGGTGATCGCACCAAGATCGACAAGATCAACTTCTCCGGTAATCAGGCTTACAACAGCGGTCGTCTCGCTTCGGTGATCAGCACCAAGAAGACGAACTTCATGTCGTTCCTGACCCGTAAGGATGTCTACAGCGCCGATCGCCAGCAGGCGGACCAGGATACGCTGCGTCAGTTCTACTATAATCACGGTTATGCCGACTTCCGCATCGTCAGCGCCGATGCGACGATGAACGAGCAGAACAACGAATACACGCTGAACTTCAATGTTGATGAAGGTCCGCGCTATACCTACGGTGACATCAACGTCGTTTCGACGGTTGATGGCGTTAATGCCGAGGACCTGAAGAGCCTGGTCATTACTCAGAAGGGTAGCGTCTACAGCGCCAAGGATATCCAGACCTCGATCGAAAACATCTCCAAGCGTGTCGCTTCGGCCGGCTACCCGTTTGCCCGTATCACTCCGCGCGGCAACCGTGACCTGAGCGGCCACACGATCGGTATCGAATATCTGGTCGACCAGGGTGAGCGCGCCTATGTCGAACGCATTGAGATCCGCGGCAACACGCGCACGCGCGACTATGTCATCCGTCGCGAATTCGACCTCAACGAAGGCGATGCGTTCAACCAGGAAATGATCACCCGAGCTAAGCGTCGCCTTGATGCGCTCGGCTACTTCACGAAGGTTGATATCAGCACGGCACCGGGCAGCGCTCCGGACCGCGTCGTCGTTGTCGTCAACGTCGAAGATCAGCCAACAGGCTCGTTCGGTATCGGTGCTGGTTACGCAGTCGGTAACAATGGCGGTTTGCTGCTCGAAGCTTCGGTTGAAGAAAAGAACTTCCTCGGTCGCGGTCAATACATCCGTATTGCTGCGGGCGCCGGCACGGAAGGCAATCGTACCTATAACATCTCGTTCACAGAGCCCTATTTCCTCGGTTATCGTCTGGCCGCCGGCTTCGATATCTTCAAGAACCAGACGTCGAGCGACGACTACTATGATTACTCGGAAGAGGGCTTCTCGCTGCGCGTGACGGCTCCGATTACCGAGAACCTCGCGACGACCTTGCGCTACAACTACAAGCGCCTGACCTACGATGGTACGAATGACTGGGAAGACAATCTTTCCGCTCCGTACAAAAATCTCGTCGAGAACGGCCCTTGGGTTCAGTCGACGGTTTCGCAGACCTTCACGTACAACACGCTGGATGACCAAAATCTGCCGCGTGAAGGTATTATCGCCAAGTTCACGCACGAATATGCTGGCCTGGGCGGCGACTCCGACTTCTACAAGTTGAGCGGCAAGGCGCGTTATTACAAGATGATCAGCGATGAGGCTGATATCATCGGCTCGCTGACTGTCGGTGCCGGCTATGTCATGCCGACGGACGGCAAGCTGAACGTCTTCGACCAGTTCACCCTCGGTGGCCGTGAAATCCGCGGCTTCGAGAATGCTGGTATCGGTCCGCGCACGTCGAATGGCGATCCGTTGGGCGGCACGACCTACGTAACGGCTTCGGCTGAGGCAAGCATGCCGATGCCGGGTGTTCCGCAGGATATCGGTCTGCGTCTCGCAGCCTTTGCCGATGCGGGTACACTCTACGGCAACAAGGCTAATCTGTTCGGCGATGTCTTGCATAACGACAGTTCGATCCGCGCCTCGCTCGGTGCGGGCTTGATCTGGTCGTCGCCCTTCGGTGTTATCCGTGTTGACTATGCCGTACCGGTTCTCAAGGAAGACTACGACAAGGTTGAGAATTTCCGGTTTGGCATCGCCAACCAGTTCTGATATCGGCAGCCCAGAACTGCGGGCTTAACACCGTTCTGGAGCTGGTGCTTATGGAACATATCGGTTTTTTCCCGCCCCATGATGGCGTCAGCCTCAGTGCGCTGGCCGAGCATCTTGGGGCGGAACTTGCTGATGAGGCCTTTGCGGGCGTCGTCATCAAGTCCATTGCGCCGGTCTATCGGGCCGGCGACGGCGATGTTTGCTACCTTCTTTCCCGGAAGAATCGTGCGGAACTGGAGACTTGCAAGGCTTCGGCGATCATTTGTTTGCCGACTTTGAGGTCTTTGGTCCCGGAACACATTCCGGTTCTTCTTTCCAAGAAGCCACATACGGATTTCGCGCTGGCCGGTGCTTTACTGCATCCGCAAGCCATGCGTCCGGTTGCGCTGACATCGACACCGACACTGATTTCGCCAACCGCTTTCGTCGATCCGACAGCCCGGCTCGAAGCTGATGTTGGCGTCGAGCCGGGCGCGGTCGTCGGACCGGGCGCCGAAATCGGCGAGGGAACCCGCATCGGAGCCGGTGCCATCATCGGCCCGGGCGTCAAGATCGGACGCCATTGCACGATCGGCGGCGGCGCCAGCGTTCTGTGCTCCTATCTCGGCAACGGCGTCATTATTCACAATGGCGCGCGCATCGGCCAGGATGGATTCGGCTACGCGCCGGGACCGCGCGGCATGATAAAGATCGTGCAGATCGGCCGCGTTATTATTCAGGACAATGTCGAGATTGGCGCCAATACCACGATCGACCGCGGCACCATGGATGATACGGTGATCGGTGAAGGCACCAAGATCGACAATCAGGTTCAGATCGGACATAACGTCCGGATCGGCCGCCATTGCGCCATCGTCAGCCAGGTCGGCATAGCCGGCAGTGCGGTGATCGGCGATGGCGTGCAGATCGGCGGACAGACTGGTGTGAACGGCCATATCCACATCGGCGATGGTGTTCAGATCGGCGCCAAGAGCGGCGTGATGAACAGCATTCCGGCGGGCGAACGCTTCGCGGGTATTCCGGCGCGACCTTTGTGGGATTTTCTGAGAGAGTCGGCGGAGATCGCGAAGCGGTCCGGAGCCAGAGAGAAGAAGGACGGGAGTGCGGAGCATGACTGAAGACGCCAAGACGTCGCTGTCGTCGGCTGACATCATCGAGATTATGAAGCTTTTGCCGCATCGCTACCCTTTCCTGATGGTCGACAGGATCATCGAGATCGATAGCGATAATTCCGCCATCGGCATCAAGAACGTCACGGCTAACGAGCCGCAATTTACCGGGCATTTTCCGGGCTCTCCGATCATGCCGGGTGTTTTGCTGATCGAAGGCATGGCACAGACGGCAGGCGCGATTTGCGCCCGCAAGGACGGCATCGGCGGCAACCTCGTCTACTTCATGACGATCGACAATGCCCGCTTCCGCAAGCCAGTCGTTCCTGGCGACCGCGTGGAATTCCACGTCGTCAAGCAAAAGCAGCGCGGCACGATCTGGAAGTTCCACTGTGATGCCAAGGTCGATGGTTCGGTGGTTGCCGAGGCCGATATCGGTGCGATGATTGTACGGAAGGACCCGGATCAGGCATGAGCAGCATTGCAAAAAGCGCGCGCATTCATAAGCTCGCGGTCGTTGAAGACGGGGCGGTCATCGGCGAAAATGTTGTCGTCGGTCCGTTCTGCCATGTCGGCCCGAAGGTCGTGCTGCATGATTCTGTCCAGCTGTTGACGCATGTGGTCGTGATCGGCCGGACGACGATCGGTAAGGGTACGAAAATATTCCCCATGGCGGTCGTTGGCGGCGATCCGCAGAGCGTGCATCACGGCGGCGAAGAGACGACGCTGGATATCGGTGAGAATTGCACGATCCGCGAAGGCGTGACGATCAATACCGGCACGGCCGATTACGGCGGCAAGACCATTGTCGGCAACAACAACCTGTTCCTCGCCAATTCGCATGTTGCCCATGATTGCCGCGTCGGCAACAATGTCATCATGTCGAACAATGTCATGCTGGCCGGACACGTTACCGTTGAAGACCGCGCCATTCTCGGCGGCGGCTGCGCGGTGCATCAGTTCACCCGCATCGGCCGTCAGGCTTTCGTCGGTGGCCTTTCGGCCGCGAGCTACGATGTTATTCCCTATGGCATGCTGAACGGCAATCCGGGTGTGCTGTCCGGCCTGAATATTGTCGGCATGACCCGCGCCGGCATCGAGCGTTCGGTGATCCACCGGGTTCGCCGCGCCTACAAGAGCATTTTCGAGGGCGAAGGCTCGATCCGTGACAATGCGACGGCGATTCGCGACGAATATGCCGATTGCAAGGAAGCGATGGAGATTCTCGATTTCATCGCAGCCGATAGCGATCGCGCACTGTCGTCGCCCAATCGCGGCAAGGGCTGAAGTGGCCGCGAGCGGTCAGGACAACAAGGGCAGGCTGGCGATCATCGCAGGCAGCGGCTTTTTGCCCGCCTACGTCGCCGAAGCCGCCCGCCAGGCTGGCGAAAATCCCGTTATCATTGCGCTGACCAACGAGGCGGACCGTGACTGGTCCGCTTTCGATCATTCCAATCTGGGTGTCGGCAATTTCGCCGGTCTTGAAGCTATGTTCCGCCGCTATGACATTGACCGGGTCGTCATGTCCGGCGCCGTCGCGCGCCGCCCGCCCTGGCGGGAGATACATCCGACGTGGCGGGTGATCAAGGAATTGCCTTCGACCATTCGCACGCTTTTGTCCGGCGGCGACAATGCTGTTTTGCAAATGGTCATCCGGCTGATCGAGGCCGGTGGCGTCCACGTTGTCGGCGCCCATGAGATCGCACCGGACCTGCTGGCGACCACCGGGCCACTGGGCAAGCATTCTCCTTCTAAAGAGGATTTGAGAGACATCGCTCAGGGTGCGAAAGCTGCCGATGCGCTCGGGCTGCTGGATGTCGGCCAGGGCGCCGTCAGTGTCGGCGGCCGCGTCGTGGCGCTGGAAGGCGCTGAGGGCACCGACCAGATGATCGAGCGTGTTGCCGGCCTGCGTGCCGAAGGGCGCATATCGACGCGCCGTCGCGGCGTGCTGGTCAAGCTCTGCAAGCCGCAGCAAGATGTCCGCGCCGACCTGCCGTCTATCGGCGTCTCGACCGTGCTGAACGCCAAGAAGGCCGGCCTTGCCGGCGTGGCGGTGGAAGCGGGCAGGGCGCTGGTGCTGGAGCGGGAGGCGGTGATTGCAGCTGCCGACGAAGCGGGGCTTTTCGTCTGCGGCATCGACCGCGGCCTTAGCGCGGAGGGATTCATGTGAGCAATCGGCCGCTGAAACTCGCGGTAATCGCCGGTGAAGTCTCAGGCGATCTGCTCGGTGGCGATCTGGTCGCCGCATTGAAGCGTCGTTATGACGGCTCCGTGGAGTTGATCGGCGTGGGTGGCGAAGCGTTGGAGGCGCAAGGCCTGCGGTCCCTGTTCGACTATTCCGAACTGTCGATCATGGGCTTTGCCCAGGTGATCAAGCAGCTGCCGAAACTGCTTGCCCGCATCAGGCAGACGGCGAATGCCATCATCGCGGCCAAGCCGGATGTGTTGCTGATTATCGATAGCCCGGATTTCACCCATCGCGTCGCGAAAAAGGTGCGAGCAGCTTTGCCGGACCTGCCGGTCGTCAATTACGTCTGCCCCAGCGTCTGGGCGTGGAAGGAATATCGCGCCCAGAAAATGCTCGCCTATGTCGATCATGTCCTGGCCATCCTGCCGTTCGAGCCGGCGGCGATGCAACGGCTGGCGGGACCGGCGACGACCTATGTCGGTCATCGCCTGACGGTGGATCCGAGCCTCCTCGAGACCCGCCGCCAGCGTGCGCTCCGCACCGTGAGCGCCGCCGATAGCGAAAAGACGATCCTGCTGCTTCCCGGCTCGCGCTCCTCTGAAATTCGCCAACTCATGCCAGTTTTCGAGCAGGCAGTGATGGAGATTAGCCGGCGAAACGATCGCATTCGCTATCTGCTGCCGACTGTCCCACGGCAGGAAGCATTGGTGCGCTCCCTTGTCGAAAACTGGAGTGTTAAACCGGATGTTTTCGTCGGCCAGGAGGCCAAATGGAAAGCCTTTGCGGAGGCGGATGCGGCGGTTGCCGCCTCCGGCACCGTGATCTTGGAGCTGGGTCTTGCCGGCGTACCTGTCCTCTCGACGTATAAAACCGAGTGGCTCGCCCGGTTTGTGATGTCGCGCATCAAGGTCTGGACAGCGGCTTTGCCGAACCTGATCGCGGATTATGTAGTCGTGCCCGAACTCCTCAACGACGTGCTGCGGGCCGGTAAGGTCGCGCGTCATATGGAACGCCTGTCGAACGATACGCTGGAGCGGGCAGCCATGCTGGAAGGCTACGATCTGGTCTGGGAGCGCATGCAGACGGAAGAGCCGCCCGGCGAGAAGGCGGCTGCGGTCCTCCTCGATGTCTTAGCCAATAAAAAACCCGGCCATTTCTGACCGGGTTTTTTGTTGTTCTGTCGCTCGGCTTAACGCTTGGAAACCGGAACGTATTCGCGCGGCGGTTCGCCGGTGTAGAGCTGGCGGGGACGGCCGATGCGCTGCTGCGGGTCTTCGATCATCTCGTTCCACTGGGCGATCCAGCCGACGGTACGAGCAAGCGCGAAGAGCACGGTGAACATGGTCGTGGGGAAGCCCAGGGCCTTGAGCGTGATGCCGGAATAGAAGTCGACATTCGGATAGAGCTTCTTCTCGATGAAATATTCATCGGTCAGTGCGATGCGCTCCAGTTCGATCGCGATGTCGAGCAACGGATCGTCCTTGATGCCGAGTTCGCCGAGAACCTCGTGCGCCGTCTTCTGCATGATCTTGGCGCGCGGATCGTAGTTCTTGTAAACGCGGTGGCCGAAGCCCATCAGACGGAACGGATCGTTCTTGTCCTTGGCGCGGGCGATAAATTCCGGAATGCGATCGACCGTGCCGATTTCCGTCAGCATGTTCAATGCAGCCTCATTGGCGCCGCCATGGGCGGGACCCCAGAGGCAGGCAATGCCAGCGGCGATACAGGCGAACGGATTGGCGCCGGAGGAGCCGGCGAGGCGGACCGTCGAGGTCGAGGCATTCTGCTCGTGATCGGCATGCAGGATGAAGATGCGGTCCATGGCACGTGCGAGCACCGGATTGACCACATATTCCTCGCAAGGAACGGCAAAACACATGCGCAGGAAATTCGACGCGTAATCGAGATCGTTCTTCGGGTAAACGAAGGGCTGGCCGATATGGTACTTGTAGGCCATGGCGGCAAGCGTCGGCATTTTGGCGATCATGCGCAGGCTAGCGACCATGCGCTGGTGCGGATCGGTGATGTCGGTCGAGTCGTGATAGAAGGCCGACAGAGCGCCGACGCAGCCGCACATGACGGCCATCGGATGCGCGTCGCGGCGGAAGCCGGTGAAGAAGCGGCTCATCTGCTCATGCACCATCGTGTGCATGGTCACGCGATGATCGAAATCCTTCTTTTGGGCAGCGGTCGGAAGTTCACCGTAGAGAAGTAGATAGCAGACTTCGAGGAAATCGCCGTGTTCGGCCAGCTGGTCGATCGGATAACCGCGGTGCAGCAGAACGCCTTCGTCGCCATCAATATAGGTGATGCTGGACTCGCACGACGCGGTCGAGGTGAAGCCAGGATCGTAGGTGAAAGTGGAGGTGTTCTTATAAAGGGCACCAATATCAATGACACTTGGGCCGATGGTTCCGGATTTCACCGGCAGATCCACCGTCTTTTCGCCCCAAGTTAGTTTCGCGCTTTGTTCCGTCATGCTGATCCTCCAAGATTTGGCGGGGGGTTGACGCCATAAAAAGCGCCAAAAGGTTAAGCGACTAGGGATTAGCTATATGATCCAGAGCCTAATGCCAAGTTATCGTTACAGCTATTTGTGCATTGCAGTATCAACTTTTGGGCACTGCGGTAGATGAAATTGCCCCACTCGCATGCCGGGTGAGGTGATTTATCCACCATGCGTGTGATTTCGGTTGAATTCAGCGGCCGGTGACGGCAAAAATCTCGCTATAGCTGTAGTTTTGCGTATGGCGCGGGGGTGCATGCCTAATTTAGAGGCACCGGATCGGCAGTCGGATGGCTTGAATCTTGCCGTTGTGGTTGATCGCAACAGCGGCTTTGCGACGATTCCTGCTCTTGTCGGAGCAACGCCGCCGGACCGGACGCAGGATCAAGCCACCCTCGCAATACGTCTTCTTCTTGCGGCAGGCCGCGTCAGGACCGGTCTTTCCCGTTTGATCGAAGAAGAGGCGGATTATGGCCGCGGGATCCTGCTTGTGCCTGTTTATATCGGTATCGGCGCAATTTTCTGGTTTACGGCAGGCGCTGATCCGCCGCCGCAAGCCGTCTTTGCCGCTCTCTTGATTTTCGCCGCCGGTTTCTTTTCCAAGCGCGAGGCCGGCCCGAGGCTCAGGCAGCTTCTTCTGGCCGGCATGCTGGTGTGTTCCGGGATGGCGTTGGCGCAATGGGAGGCTTGGCGCGCATCGACGGTGATGATCGATACCGCTGTGACGACCACGATAACCGGGCGTGTCGAGCGGCGCGAGTCCAGCGACAAGGAGCGATGGCGTTATGTCGTCGCACTCGACGCAACGGAAAATCCGACCATTCGCAGAGCGCCGGAGCGAGTGACCGTCTTCGTGCGCAAGCAGCCGCAACCCTTTGAGCTTGGAGATCTCATCCAGACCAGGGCGCGACTGACGCCACCGGCCGGGCCTGCCTTGCCGGGCCTGAATGATTTTGCCTTCAGCGCCTATTTCAACGGCATCGGCGCGAATGGCTTCGCCTATGGAACGCCGACATTGCTGCTATCGGCTGCTGATATCGTTGAGGGCTCGGTTCTCGATAAAGCGGATATCTGGCTTGCCGGTTTGCGCAACAGCATCGGCGACAGGATCAGGAGGACGCTGCCCGGCGATACCGGTGCCTTTGCCGCGGCCCTTGTCACCGATGAGAGACGCGCGATCTCGCAGGAGACAACCGAAGCACTGCGAACCGCCGGCCTTACGCACATCATCGCCATCTCCGGCCTGAACATGGCGCTGTCGGCCGGCATCTTCTATGTCGGCCTGCGTTATGTTCTCAGCCTTTTCTTCGGCGTCGCGCAGGCCTGGCCGACAAAGAAGATCGCAGCTTTCGGCGCGCTGGTGACGGTGACGGCCTACTACCTTATTTCCGGTTTCGGCGTTTCGGCCGAACGCGCTTTCATCATGATGGCGATTATGTTGATCGCGGTGCTGTTCGATCGGCCATCCATCAGCCTTCGAAACGTTGCACTGTCGGCGATCATCATTCTTGTTCTGTCACCGTCGCAGGTGCTCGGTCCCAGTTTCCAGATGTCCTATGCTGCGACCCTGGCATTGGTGTCCGGTTATACGCTCTGGACGCGGCGTCGACATCGGGAAACGGTCTTCTCCCACTTCCGGATATTGCGCCCGCTGCTCTTCGTCTCGCGCTTTTTCGGCGGCATAGCGTCAACGTCGTTTCTGGGCGGCGCATCGACGGCGATTTTCTCGATCGAGCATTTTCACCGACTGGCGACATACGGGCTCGCCGCCAATCTCGCGGCCATGCCGATTGTCTCCTTTATCGTCATGCCGTTCGGCATGGCAGCGATGCTGTTGATGCCGTTCGGCCTCGATGGCCCACTCTGGCAAGTCACCGGTAAGGGACTGGAGCTTGTCATCGGTATCGCCAAGACGGTCGCCGCCTGGGGCGGTGACATTCCTTTTGGACGACAGCCGGCCTGGATGTTCCCGGCTGTTATCGCCGGCTTCCTGTTGATGACATTGCTGCGAACGCGGCTGCGACATGCCGGCGCGCTCGTGATCATTGGCACAGTCGCAGCCGTTACGCTTGGCCCGGATGTCAGAAAACCTGACCTGATGATTTCCGAGGATGGCACGCTGGTTGCGCTGCTGCGAGACGGCGCCTTGGCGACCAATCGCGAAAAACCGCCCAGTTTCATCTTCGACCAATGGCGAGGAGCATTGTCGATAACCGATCACAAGCCGCCGACCATATTGGCGCTCGACAGCCAGCTACCCAAAATCAATAAGTCGGATACCCGTCGCCGCCTGAGCTCCGAAGAAAGGAATGCCGTCCGAAAGGCAATGGACGCGGCGCTGGACAGTGCGGGGCAGGGCGGCTTTGTCTGCCAAAAGCGGGAATGGTGCGTCGCGATGCTGGACAATGGCGATATATTCGTCACCATCGAGAACGCCGCCTATCTTGGTCCGGCCTGCGACACAGGCAATATTGTCGTGATTCCTATCCGGTTGCGTCTCGACCGTTGCAAATCCGGAGCCATGCTTTTCACAGGAGCTACGCTGCGTCGAACCGGATCCATCGAGATGGATCTCAGTACCGACAAGCCGATCGCCGTGACCGCGTTTGATACCCTGGCGCGGCCATGGAATTTGCATCGCGCCTATGATTGGCGGACGGGTGCTTTCGGTGCACCGATTGCGCCCACGTCACCAGTTAGTGATAGCGGCGGATAAGACCGACAAGCTTGCCCTGCACCTTGACGCGATCCGGTCCGAAAATACGGGTCTCGTAGGCGGGGTTGGCCGCCTCAAGTGCGATCGAGGCACCCTTGCGGCGGAAGCGCTTCAACGTTGCCTCTTCATCGTCGACCAGGGCGACGACGATATCGCCAGGATTGGCCGTCGTGCTATTGCGGATGATAACGGTGTCGCCATCGAAAATGCCGGCATCGATCATTGAGTCGCCCTTGACCTCGAGCGCATAATGCTCGCCGGAGCCAAGCATGTCGGCGGGGACGGTGATATCGTGGGTATTGTTCTGGATGGCCGAGATCGGGACACCGGCAGCGATGCGGCCCATGACCGGCACCGAAACGGCGCTGTTGTTCTCGTCGTTCGCCGGCTTGGCGGGGGCGGGCGGCTGTACCGGCTGGGGCTTGCCCAGGCTGCCCTCGATGACGCTCGGCGAGAAGCCGCGGCGCGGCTGCAGGCTCGGACTATAGGCTTCCGGCAGCTTGATGACCTCCAGCGCCCGAGCCCGATTCGGCAGGCGACGGATGAAGCCGCGCTCTTCCAGAGCCGTGATCAAACGATGAATGCCCGACTTGGACGCAAGGTCCAGCGCATCCTTCATTTCATCGAAAGAAGGTGGAACGCCGGACTCCTTCATCCGTTCGTGAATGAAGAGAAGCAGTTCCTGCTGCTTGCGTGTCAACATCGTATTTGAACCCCAGAATCGTGAAGGTGTCGTGAAACAAATCCAGAACAGACACTATATGTTCCATATGTGTTCCGCAAGTCCCTAATTTTCGATGAATGTTTTGCCGGCGCATTAAATAAAGGGAACATAACAAGTCTCGGGTCGGCAGAAACGCGGAGTATCTCAGCGCTGCTCACTGGAAAATAGGCGGAAATCGACCATGATCGATTCTACGGGAATGAGAGCCGGCTATCTTTGCATGACCGCTGAAATCCGCAGTATTCGCGGCTTCCGCGCAGTTGCAAAGCATTCGACAATGAGCCCTCCCATTTGCGATGCGCGTGGTTCTTAAGCGCTGCGTTTTCATCTTGAATTGAGCGTCGGAAGAGCGCAAACCTGCGGCAGCATCAAGGGGGAAACCATGGTTTCATCGCCGCATCCGCTGGATCATCTCGTTCTGCCCACGGTCAATATCGCCATGGCGCGGGAACGGCTGGGCAAGCTCGGTTTTACCGTCGCCGCCGATGCCCGCCATCCCTTCGGCACCGAGAACGCTTGTGTGTTCTTTTCCGACAAGACCTATCTGGAGCCCTTGGGTGTTGCGTCGCAGGAGCAGTACGAAACGAGCATCGAGGAAGGCAATGTTTTCGTCGCCCGTGATCAGGCCTATCGTTTTCGCGTCAGTGAGGAAGGATTTTCGGCCATCGTTCTCGGTACGAAGGATGCCGCGGCTGATGATAAGCGTTTCCAGGCCAATGCCCTGTCGGCCGGGCGGATACTGAATTTCGAGCGACCGATGCATATGCCGGACGGCTCGGAAACCGTCGCCGGCTTCCGTCTTGCTTTCGCGGCCGACCTGCGGTCGCCGGATTTTTATGCTTTCTGCGCCCAGCGCATCAATCCTTTGCCGGCGGATCGCAGTGCCCTTGAGCGGCATGCCAATGGCGTTTCCGGTATCGCGCGGGTAGCC
The DNA here is from genome assembly GCA_036383055.1 of Rhizobium sp. GTDB lineage: Bacteria > Pseudomonadota > Alphaproteobacteria > Rhizobiales > Rhizobiaceae > Rhizobium. The sequence goes on from DASVPC010000214.1 coordinate 12,199, forward strand.
TTGTCGACGCCGAAGCCGGCGGCATTTCGGGGCTTCTTTGAGCAGGTTGCCGATGGGCCGAAGATATCCGAGCATTCCTTTGGGCTGACGATCGAGACGGCGAACGCCAGGATCGAGGTCCTGACCCCGCAAGGCATGGAAGCCTTTTACGATTTTCCCTTGCCAGCGGGCGATCCCGGCCTTCGGGCGCGCGCAATCCTATTCAAGACACGCGATCTTTCCGTGACATCGTCGCATTTGGCTGCTAACGGCGTCACATACACGCGTAAGAACAATCGTATTCTGGCAAAGCCCGCCCCCGGACAGGGCGCGTTGTTCGCCTTCGAGGAGATAGCATGAGCACCAATTCCGAAGTGATCGTCGGCGAGGGCGCATCCAAGGTTCTGTTTTCCAATACCGCCAAGTTGTCGCTGATTGCCGGCCCTTGCCAGATGGAAAGCCGCGATCATGCCTTCATGGTAGCCGGCGTTCTGAAGGAGCTCTGCGGCAAGCTCGGCATCGGCCTTGTCTACAAGTCCTCTTATGACAAGGCGAACCGCACCTCGCTCTCCGGCAAGCGCGGCATAGGCCTGGAAAACGCCATGGAAGTCTTTGCCGATCTTAAGAAGGAATATGGCTTTCCGGTCCTGTCCGACATCCACACGGAAGAACAGTGTGCTGTCGTCGCCAAGACGGTAGACATCCTGCAGATCCCGGCCTTCCTGTCGCGCCAGACCGATCTTCTCGTCGCTGCAGCCAAGACCGGCCGCGTCGTCAACGTCAAGAAGGGCCAGTTCCTGGCGCCCTGGGACATGAAGAACGTGCTGGCCAAGCTGAACGACAGCGGCAATCCGAATATCATGCTCTGCGAGCGTGGCGCCTCCTTCGGCTACAACACGCTGGTCTCCGACATGCGCTCGCTACCGATCATGGCGGCCATGGGCGCCCCGGTGATTTTCGACGCGACTCATTCCGTGCAGCAGCCGGGCGGGCAGGGCGGTTCGACGGGCGGCGATCGCCGGTTCGTCGAGACGCTGGCACGCGCCGCGGTCGCTGTCGGCGTTGCCGGCCTCTTCGTCGAGACGCATGAGGATCCGGACAACGCACCGTCCGATGGTCCGAACATGGTCTATCTGAAGGACATGCCGCGGCTTCTGGAAAAGCTGCTGGCCTTCGACGCCATCGCCAAGGCTTGAGACTTTAAGCGGCATTCAACAGGCTGACATGAACTTGCTATACGCGGCCTGTTGGAGCGCCAGATCGAGGTGCGGAGCGGCATTGTAATTTCCGCGACTTCGATTAAGACGATTTCAATCGATTTATAACCCAGCGAGCAGGAAGCTATCATGACCGCAATCACCGACATTATCGCCCGCGAGATTCTCGACAGCCGTGGCAATCCGACTGTTGAAGTCGACGTCTACCTCGAAGATGGCAGCCTGGGCCGCGCAGCGGTTCCGTCGGGCGCCTCGACTGGCGCGCATGAAGCCGTCGAGCTTCGTGACGGCGGCAAGCGCTATCACGGCAAGGGTGTCGAAAAGGCCGTCGAAGCCGTCAATACCGAGATCTTCGACGCGATCGGCGGCATGGACGCTGAAAACCAGATCCAGATCGACGACATCATGATCGAGCTTGACGGCACGCCGAACAAGTCGCGCATCGGCGCCAACGCCATCCTCGGCGTATCGCTCGCCGTTGCCAAGGCTGCCGCCCAGAGCGCAAACCTGCCGCTCTACCGCTATGTCGGCGGTGCTCACGCTCGGCTGCTGCCGGTTCCGATGATGAACATCATCAACGGCGGCGCGCATGCCGACAATCCGATCGATTTCCAGGAGTTCATGATCCTGCCGGTTGGCGCAGAAACCTTCCGCGACGCAGCGCGCATTGGCGCGGAAATCTTCCACGTCCTCAAAAAGGAACTGGCGTCCCAGGGCCACAACACCAATGTCGGCGACGAAGGCGGTTTTGCTCCGGGTCTCGAAAGCGCGCCTGCCGCTCTCGACTTCATCATGAAGTCGATCGAAAAGGCCGGCTACAAGCCAGGCGAAGACGTCTATCTCGGCCTCGATTGCGCCTCGACGGAATTCTTCAAGGACGGCAAGTACGTTCTGGAAGGCGAAGGCCGCACGCTGGAACCGGGCGCTATGGCTGAGTACCTTGCCGAACTCGCCGCCAAGTACCCGATCGCTTCGATCGAAGACGGCATGGCTGAAGATGATTGGGAAGGTTGGAAGGCTCTCACCGATCTTATCGGCAAGAAGACGCAGCTCGTCGGCGACGATCTGTTCGTCACCAACTCGGCTCGTCTGCGCGACGGTATCCGCATGGGTGTTGCCAACTCGATCCTCGTCAAGGTCAACCAGATCGGCACGCTGACGGAAACGCTCGATGCTGTCGAAACCGCGCACAAGGCCAACTACACGGCCGTCATGTCGCACCGCTCTGGCGAAACTGAGGACTCGACCATCGCCGATCTCGCAGTTGCCACCAACTGCGGTCAGATCAAGACCGGCTCGCTGTCGCGCTCCGATCGTCTCGCCAAGTACAACCAGCTGATCCGCATCGAAGAAGGCCTCGGCCCGCAGGCAAAATATGCCGGCAGCTCCATTCTTCGTGGCTGATCAGGGCTTGGGCTCGGACGATGATCCGGACCCGTCCTGAAAGCCTATCATGTCTTGAACCGCGCCTTCGGGCGCGGTTTTTCGTTGGCGAAACGTTAGAGTCAACGGATGGTTAATCTCTACCGGCTAGAGTCGCCATAGATGTTTGATTTGGCATGATCTTATCCGGAAACCCGCTTCGCATTTTCGCTGCGCGGACCTAAGGTTCGGGATCATACTCCGTAGGGCGTTTCGAGCGGGCGAGTATGTGGACAAAATATCATAAGAAGAGAAGATTCGGTCGTTTTGTCCTTCCCGCCATCACGATCGCCTTTGTCAGCTATTTCGGCTATCACTGTATTCATGGCGATTACGGCCTGAAGGCCACCGAGGTTTTCGAGCAGCGTCGCATCGATCGCGGCAAGGAGCTTGCCGATCTCGTTGCCAAGCGCGAGCACCTAGAAAAGGCCGTGGCGCTGCTGAGCGACGGCTCGCTGGACAAGGATATGCTTGATCAATATGCGCGCTATCAACTGACCTATTCCAGGGCCGACGAAATCGTCATTTTCAATAAATAGCCACAATTAACCGAATTCAGGTTAATTGAATTTTTCGAAGCTATAACAATAGCTTGCGATGAATATGAGCCATGCAATTATAGCATTGCTGTGGCGGACAATCTTCCCTATGTTACGCCACACTATAAAACGAGGCTACTTACACAGGGAGGGTTGAATGGCGCCACGCAAATCCGCGTCCGTTTCCAGCCGCAAGACAGCATCGAGGCCTGCCAAAGAAACCAATGGCGGCGCAATCGCGGAATTTGACCGCGATGCGGAACTGAGTGCCTATCGCGAGATGCTGCTGATCCGCCGCTTCGAAGAGAAGGCAGGCCAGCTCTATGGTATGGGCTTCATCGGCGGTTTCTGTCACCTTTATATCGGCCAGGAAGCTGTCGTTGTCGGCATGCAGATGGCTCTGAAGGATGGCGATCAGGTCATCACCGGCTATCGTGACCACGGTCACATGCTGGCAGCCGGCATGAGCGCCCGCGGCGTTATGGCCGAGCTCACCGGACGCAAGGGCGGCTATTCCCGAGGGAAGGGCGGCTCCATGCATATGTTCTCCAAGGAAAAGAATTTTTACGGCGGCCACGGCATCGTCGGCGCGCAGGTCTCTCTCGGCACCGGTCTCGGTTTTGCCAACTGGTATCGCGGTAATGACAGCGTAAGCGTCGCCTATTTCGGCGACGGCGCTGCCAACCAGGGCCAGGTCTACGAAAGCTTCAATATGGCGCAGCTCTGGAAGCTGCCGGTGATCTACGTGATCGAGAACAACCGTTACGCCATGGGTACGTCGACGGCGCGCGCGACCGCGCAGCCCGATTTCTCCAAGCGCGGCGCCTCCTTCGGTATCCCCGGTATCCAGGTTGATGCCATGGACGTTCGTGCCGTCAAGGCAGCGGCAGACGAAGCGGTCGAATATTGCCGTTCCGGCAAGGGTCCGATCATTCTGGAAATGCTGACCTACCGTTACCGTGGCCATTCCATGTCGGATCCGGCCAAGTACCGCTCCAAGGACGAAGTGCAGAAAATGCGCTCCGAGCATGATCCGATCGAGCAGGTTCGTGTCCGTCTTCTGGACAAGGGTTGGGCGTCGGAAGACGACCTGAAGGTGATCGACAAGGACGTCCGCGACATCGTCGCCGACAGCGCCGATTTCGCCCAGGCCGATCCGGAGCCGGATGCATCCGAGCTCTATACCGACATTCTGCTCTGAATCAGGGAGGGACGAACCATGCCCATCGATATTCTCATGCCCGCCCTTTCTCCGACGATGGAAGAGGGCACTCTTTCCAAGTGGCTGAAGCAGGAAGGTGACAAGGTCACCTCCGGCGACGTCATTGCGGAAATCGAAACCGACAAGGCCACCATGGAAGTGGAAGCCGTCGACGAAGGCATCATCGGCAAACTGCTGGTGGAAGCTGGCACCGAAGGCGTCAAGGTCAATGCCAAGATCGCCATCCTGCTGCAGGACGGCGAATCCGCGTCCGACATCTCCAGCGCCAAGGCTGCTCCAGCTGCCGAACCGGTCAAGACCGAAGCGCCTGCTGCTGCTCCAGCACCCGTTCCGGCACAACCGCGGGCCGCTGCTCCCGCCGATCCGGAAATCCCGGCCGGCACGGAAATGGTGTCGATGACGGTGCGTGAAGCACTGCGCGACGCCATGGCCGAGGAAATGCGCGCCAACCCTGATGTTTTCGTCATGGGTGAAGAAGTCGCCGAATACCAGGGTGCCTACAAGATCACCCAGGGCCTGCTGCAGGAGTTCGGTCCTCGCCGTGTCATCGATACCCCGATCACCGAACACGGCTTTGCCGGTGTCGGCGTCGGCGCTGCCATGGCCGGTCTTCGTCCGATCATCGAGTTCATGACCTTCAACTTCGCCATGCAGGCGATCGACCAGATCATCAACTCCGCCGCCAAGACGCTCTACATGTCCGGTGGTCAGATGGGCGCTCCGATCGTGTTCCGCGGCCCGAATGGTGCTGCAGCCCGCGTCGGCGCTCAGCATAGCCAGGATTATTCGGCATGGTATAGCCAGATTCCCGGTCTCAAGGTCGTCATGCCCTACTCGGCAGCCGACGCCAAGGGTCTGCTGAAGGCGGCGATCCGCGATCCGAACCCGGTCGTCTTCCTTGAAAACGAAATTCTCTACGGCCAGCACTTCGACGTGCCGAAGCTCGACAATTTCGTTGTGCCGATCGGCAAGGCCCGCATTCATCGCACCGGCAAGGACGTGACGATCGTCTCCTTCGGCATCGGCATGACCTATTCGGTCAAGGCGGTTGCCGAGCTGGAAGCTTTGGGCATCGACGTCGAGCTGATCGATCTGCGCACCATCCGTCCGATGGATCTTCCGACGGTTATCGAATCCGTCAAGAAGACCGGCCGTCTGGTGGTCGTCGAGGAAGGCTATCCGCAGTCCTCCGTCGGCACGGAAGTCGCGACCCGCGTCATGCAGCAAGCCTTCGATTATCTCGATGCGCCGATCCTGACGATCGCCGGCAAGGATGTTCCCATGCCCTACGCCGCCAACCTCGAGAAGCTGGCGCTTCCGAATGTCGGCGAAGTGGTCGATGCGGTGAAAGCCGTTTGCTACAAATAAGGGGAGGGCTTTTCGATGCCTATCAACATCACCATGCCTGCCCTCTCGCCAACCATGGAAGAGGGCAACCTTGCCAAGTGGCTGGTCAAGGAAGGCGACAAGATCAAGTCCGGTGACGTCATCGCCGAGATTGAGACCGACAAGGCGACGATGGAAGTCGAAGCCGTCGATGAAGGTACCGTTGCCAAGATCCTCGTTCCCGCCGGGACCGAAGGCGTCAAGGTCAATGCGCTGATCGCGGTTCTGGCCGGCGAAGGCGAGGATGTTGCAGCCGCTGCTTCCGGTGCGGGTGCGGCTCCGGCCGCTGTGCCGAAGGCTGATGCTGCTCCGGTCGCGGCCGCTCCAGTAGCAACGCCTGCTCCGATGGCCTCAGCCGCTCCCGCCGTGACGTCGGCTCCGGCAGCGACGGATGGTCATCGCACCTTCGCATCGCCGCTCGCCCGCCGTCTCGCCAAGGACGCCGGCATCGATCTGACCGCGCTCGTCGGCTCCGGCCCGCATGGCCGGGTGATCAAGAAGGACATCGAAGCCGCCGCCGCCGGCGGTGGCGTTGTCAAGGCCGCTCCGGCTGCCCCGGCACCCACTTTGGCAAAGGGCCAGTCGGACGATGCCGTTCTCAAGCTGTTCGAGCCCGGCTCCTACGAACTCGTGCCGCATGACGGCATGCGCAAGACCATTGCTAAGCGCCTGCAGGAATCCAAGCAGACCATCCCGCATTTCTACGTCACCGTCGATTGCGAACTGGATGCATTGCTGGCGCTGCGCACGCAGCTCAATGATGCCGCTCCGAAGTCGAAGGACGGCGTTCCGGGCTACAAGCTCTCTGTCAATGACATGGTCATCAAGGCCCTGGCCCTGGCGCTGCGCGACGTGCCGGATGCGAACGTCTCCTGGACCGACAGCAACATGGTCAAGCATAAGCATGCCGATGTCGGCGTTGCCGTCTCCATTCCGGGCGGCCTGATCACGCCGATCATCCGTAGCGCCGAGCTGAAGACCCTGTCCGCCATCTCCAACGAGATGAAGGATTATGGCAAGCGCGCCAAGGAACGCAAGCTGAAGCCCGAGGAATATCAGGGCGGCACGACCGCCGTGTCCAACATGGGCATGATGGGCGTCAAGAACTTCGCCGCCGTCGTCAATCCCCCGCATGCGACCATCCTCGCCGTCGGCGCGGGCGAGCAGCGGGTGATCGTCAGGAAGGGCGAAATGGCCGTTGCCACCGTGATGAGCGTCACGCTGTCGACCGACCATCGCGCCGTTGACGGTGCACTCGGTGCGGAACTCCTGGGCGCCTTCAAGGGCTACATCGAAAACCCGATGGGGATGCTCGTCTGAGCCTTGTCGTCAAGCGGAGGCATGAATGACCAAGACCGTTCTGTGTTATGGCGACTCGCTCACATGGGGCTATAACGCCGAAACGATTGGCCGTCATGCCTTTGAAGATCGATGGCCGAGCGTGCTGCAAAAGGCGCTCGGCGATCAGGCCCGTGTCATCCCGGAAGGGCTGAACGGCCGCACGACGGCTTTCGATGATCATCTTGCCGATTGCGACCGCAATGGCGCAAGGGTGTTGCCGACGATCCTGCAGACGCATGCGCCGCTCGATCTCGTCATCATCATGCTCGGCACCAACGACATGAAACCGGTTGTTGCTGGTCCCGCTTTCGCGGCGATGCAGGGCGTCCGGCGGTTGATCCAGCTCGTGCGCAATCATACATGGGGGTTCGATCATGAAGTCCCCGATATTCTGATCGTCGCGCCACCCGTCATCACCGAAACGGCCAATGCGGCTTTCGCCTCGAGTTTCCTTGGCGGCCTCGAGGAGTCGGGCAAGCTGGCGACGCTTTACCGCGATCTTGCCGACGAGGAAGGCTGCGGCTTTTTCGACGGCGCTTCGGTTGCCGTCACGACGCCGCTCGACGGCGTGCATCTCGATGCGGAAAACACCCGGGCGCTCGGTCGCGGCCTCGAGTCGATCGTGCGGATGATGCTGGGTATCTAACAATTCAAGGCAGGCTGACGCTTTACCGGCCGCCATCAAAAAGGCAGGAAACATATGGCTGAGAATTACGACGTCATCATCATCGGCTCCGGTCCGGGCGGCTATGTCGCCGCCGTGCGCGCCGGTCAGCTTGGCCTGAAGACGGCGATCGTCGAACGCGAGCACTTGGGCGGCATCTGCCTGAACTGGGGCTGCATCCCGACCAAGGCATTGCTGCGCTCGGCCGAAATTCTCGACCATTCCAACCACCTGAAGGATTACGGCCTCGTTCTCGAGGGCAAGGTCAGCGCCGATGTGAAGGCGGTTGTCGCCCGCTCGCGCGGCGTGTCCGCCCGCCTCAATCAGGGCATCGGCTATCTGATGAAGAAGAACAAGGTCGACGTGATCTGGGGCGAAGCCAAGGTCACCAAGCCCGGCGAAATCATCGTCGGCAAGTCGACCAAGCCGGTTGTCGAGCCGCAGCATCCGCTGCCGAAGAACGTCAAGGGCGAGGGCACCTACACTGCCAAGCACATCATCGTCGCCACCGGCGCCCGTCCGCGCGCGCTGCCCGGTATCGAGCCGGACGGCAAGCTGATCTGGACCTATTTCGAAGCGCTGAAGCCTGATTTCCTGCCGAAGTCGTTGCTGGTCATGGGCTCGGGCGCCATCGGCATCGAATTCGCAAGCTTCTATCGCTCCATGGGCGTCGACGTCACCGTCGTCGAGGTCATGCCGACCATCATGCCGGTCGAAGACGCCGAAATCTCCGGCATCGCCCGCAAGCAGCTCGAAAAGCGCGGCCTGAAGATCTTCACCAAGGCCAAGGTCACCAAAGTCGAGAAAGGTGCGAACAGCATCACTGCCCATGTCGAAACGGAAGACGGCAAGGTGCAGCAGATCGTTGCCGACCGCATGATCTCCGCCGTCGGCGTGCAGGGCAATATCGAAAATCTTGGTCTGGAAGCGCTCGGCGTGAAGACAGATCGCGGCTGCGTCGTCATCGACGGCTACGGCAAGACCAATGTCGCGGGCATTTATGCCATCGGCGACGTCGCCGGCCCGCCGATGCTGGCGCACAAAGCCGAGCATGAAGGCGTTGTCTGCATCGAGAAGATCGCTGGCCTGCCGAATGTGCATCCGACCGACAAGAGCAAGGTTCCGGGCTGCACCTATTGCAACCCGCAGGTTGCCTCCGTCGGCCTGACGGAAGCCAAGGCCAAGGAGCAGGGCCGCGAGATTCGCGTCGGCCGCTTCTCCTTCGCCGCTAACGGCAAGGCGATCGCGCTCGGTGAGGATCAGGGCTTGGTCAAGGTCATCTTCGACAAGAAGACCGGCGAACTGCTTGGTGCCCACATGGTCGGCGCCGAAGTCACCGAACTGATCCAGGGTTTTGTCGTCGCCATGAACCTGGAGACGACGGAAGAGGAGCTGATGCACACGATCTTCCCGCATCCGACCGTTTCGGAATCGATGAAGGAAGCCGTGCTGGACGCCTACGGCCGCGTGCTGAACGCTTGATAATTTCCTTGCAAGCCCTCTATGTTGAGGGTGGAAAATAGCAAAGGAAATCATCATGTCTATCACTGCGGAAGGTTGGGTCGTCTTTCTTCTGATCGGTCTGGTGGCGGGGTTTCTTGCCAGCCTGATTGTTGGCGGCGGCGGCGGTTTGATCGGTTGCCTCGTCAGTGGCGTGATCGGCGCTTTCGTTGGCGGGTTCCTGTTCAACTGGTTCGGGATCTCGCTGGGAATCGAGAGCCCGCTGGTGGTCGAGATCATTCACGCGACCGTGGGCGCGATTGTCGTGGTGCTTTTGGCGAGGTTGATCGCCTAAAGCATAATCCGGAAAAGTGCGAAGCGGTTCTCTGACAAGATCACGCTTCAAGAAACGCTTGGCGCGAGGGTGTGATGGAAGGTATCGGCTGGTTGGGTCTGGTCATCATCGGCGGTCTTGCGGGTTGGCTCGCGGGCAAGCTGATGGATGCGCGCTATGGGGTCATCCTCAACATCATCCTCGGTATTGCCGGCTCGGTCGTGGCTGCAGCGCTGTTGGTGGCGCTGCATGTCGGTGTGCCCGGCGGAAAATTTGGTTTTTTCGTCACCGGTTTCATTGGTGCATGCATTCTGATATTTCTCGCCAAATTCGCCCGGCGATGAATGGGCCGCGGACAAGCGGCGGAAAGTAGACGTTTCATGGTCACGATTCTCGACAGGATCAATTCAGACGCAAAGCGCGTAAGGCATCCGGAAAAGGCACATCGGCCGGACACGGAAGTTCTGCGCAAGCCCGACTGGATCCGCGTCAAGGCGCCGACATCGAAGGGCTATGCCGAGACGCGCTCGATCGTGAAGGAGCACAAGCTCGTCACGGTCTGCGAAGAGGCCGGCTGCCCGAATATCGGCGAGTGCTGGGAGAAGAAGCACGCCACCTTCATGATCATGGGCGAGATCTGTACGCGCGCCTGCGCCTTCTGCAATGTCGCGACCGGCAAGCCGAATGCGCTCGATATGGCAGAGCCTGAAAACATCGCCAAGGCCGTCAAGGAAATGGGCCTCAGCCACGTCGTTATCACCTCCGTCGACCGCGACGATCTGGCCGACGGCGGTGCCGAGCACTTCGAAAAGGTGATCTGGGCGATCCGCGCCGCTTCACCGATGACGACGATTGAAATCCTGACGCCGGACTTCCTGAAGAAGCCGGGCGCGCTGGAGCGTGTCGTGGCCGCCAAGCCTGACGTCTTCAATCACAATATGGAAACCGTGCCGGGCAATTACCTGACGGTACGTCCTGGTGCTCGTTATTTCCATTCGGTTCGGCTTTTGCAGCGGGTGAAGGAACTCGATCCGACCATGTTCACCAAGTCCGGCATCATGGTCGGCCTCGGCGAAGAGCGCAACGAAGTCCTGCAGCTGATGGACGACCTTCGCACAGCCGATGTCGACTTCCTCACCATCGGCCAGTATCTGCAGCCGACCCGCAAGCACCACCAGGTCATGAGCTTCGTCACCCCCGACGAATTCAAGTCCTATGAGACGGTGGCCTATACCAAGGGCTTCCTCATGGTCGCCTCCAGCCCGCTGACGCGCTCGTCCCACCATGCCGGCGACGATTTTGCCCGGCTGCGGGCGGCACGCGAGAAGAAGGTTCTGCTCGCCGCCGAGTGAGCTTTCACACGCTCTTGCCTTTTGAACGAACCGCGGCGATCTTGCCGCGGTTTTTGTTTGTGCCGTCATCAAACCATCATCTATGCGGTCTACAGGACGCGTCCCGCCGTTTGTTGCCGGTATTGGCGTTCGTCAATTTTCAATGTGGAGTTGGACCGTGGAGCAGACCGTCGCGCCGCAAGCGCCGCCCTATGTCGTCGACATCGAGACAGCGGCATCCATCCTCAAGAGCGCCGAGCGCATCCTCGTCATCGGCTGCTCCGGCACCGGCAAAAGCACACTGGCGCAGGCTGTCGCGGCTCTGCGCGGACTGACCTATGTGTCGATGGATCGCGATATTTTCTGGCTGCCCGGCTGGAGGCATCGGCCGCGCGAGGAAGCCATCGCGCTGATCAAGCAAGCGGTCGCCGGACAGCGCTGGATCATGGATGGCAACAGCCCCGGTACGCTGCCTTTGCGCCTGCCACGCACCGATATCGTGCTGTGGCGGCGTCCGCCGCGGCATGTCGCTCTGTCAGGTGTTTTCCGGCGCTGGCTGCGATTCAGGGGCAAGACGCGGCCGGAGATGGCGGTGGGCTGTCCAGAGCGGGTGACCATGACTTTCCTTCGCTATATCTGGAATTTCGAAAGGGAAGAGGTTCCGCAGTTCATGCAAATGCTCGCGCTTCATGGGCGGCATGTGCCGGTCGTGGTGCTGAAAACCTATCGCGACGGCGATGAATTGCTGGCGCGTCTTCAGTCGAAAATCTGAATGGGGAGGTTGCAATGGATCAGATGGCAACACCTATCTTCCCAGGTGAAGTCAATGATTTGAAGCTTGCGGCTGATCTTATTCGCAGGGCCGATCGCATTCTTGTCATGGGCTGCTCCGGCGGCGGAAAATCGACCTTATCGCAGAAGATCGCGAAGCGGTTCGATCTCTCCTATGTCTCGATCGATCGCGATGTCCTTTGGCTTCCGGGCTGGAAGCAGCGAGACAAGATGGAGCAGAGGAGCATCATAGCCGAAAGGATTCTTGGGGAGCGCTGGATCATGGATGGCACGAATCCGTCGACGTTCGATATTCGCTTGCCGCGCACGGACATCGTCATCTGGGTTCGCATGCCGCGCCTGCTTTGCCTCTGGGGAGCCGTTTCGCGGTGGCTCAAATGGGTCGGCCGCACGCGTCCGGAAATGGCGCCCGGTTGCCCTGAAAAGATCGATTGGGAGTTTCTGCAATTCATCTGGACCTTCGAGGAGAAATTTACACCGCGCGTTCTGGCAGGATTGGTCGAACACGGCCCGGATGTCCCGGTCCTCCAATTAACCAGCCGCCGGCAGATGCGCGCGCTGTTTGATCTTCTCGATTGACTGGACCCAGGCTTCACATCGGAGCAATCGACTGATTTTGAGAGGTGAAACGTGAAGGAATTGAGCAGCATAGCCGAAGCCGTTATCCGCCTTAAGGCTACCGATCGTGTTCTTGTCATGGGCTGCTCAGGCGGTGGAAAGACGACCCTTTCGCAAAAGATTTGCGCGCGACTGGATCTGCCTTACGTCTCGATGGATCGCGAGTTTTTCTGGCTGCCGGGTTGGGTAAAGAGAGACAAGGCGGAGGAACGTGCCCTGATCGCCGCTAAGGTTGCCGAGGCGCGTTGGCTGATCGATGGAACGGCGCCGTCAAGCTTTGATCTGAGATTGCCGCGCACAGAGCTTGTTCTTTGGGTGCGTATGCCGCGGTGGTTGTGCATGTGGGGCGCTCTGTCGAGAGCGGTGCAATGGTTAGGACGGTCTCGCCCGGACATGGCTCCGGGTTGCCGCGAGCGTATCGATGGCGAATTCCTGCGCTATATCTGGGATTGGGAACGCAAATTTGCACCCAAAGTGCTGGCCGGTCTCGCGCAGCATGGCTCCCATGTCCCTGTTTTCCAGCTAAAATCCCGCGGCGAAATGCGTCAGCTGCTTGATCTTCTGGGCCGTCCTGCTTAATTGCGGCTCATGCCACAGTTTGAAACGCACCGACCCGTCCCGCATACGCCTGACCAGATGTTCGACCTCGTCGCCGATGTCGAGCGCTATCCGGAATTCCTGCCGCTCTGCGAGGCGCTGGTGATCCGCAATCGCAAGGAGCGCGACGGCAAAGTCCTGCTCGTGGCCGACATGACCGTCGGCTACAAGGCGATCCGCGAGACCTTCACGACACAGGTGCTGCTCAACAAGGCGGAGCGGGCGATCGATGTGAAATATATCGACGGGCCGTTTAAATATCTCGACAACCGCTGGCGTTTCCAGCCGGCCGAAAACGGCAGCGTCATCGATTTCTTCATCGACTATGAGTTCAAGAGCCGCATTCTCGGCGCGCTGATGGGTTCGATGTTCGACCGTGCGTTCCGCATGTTCACGGACGCCTTCGAAACGCGCGCCGGCAAGATTTACGCCTGATCCTGCGCAATCAGCATTTCCAGCGCTGTCCGCACCGTGGCGAGGCGGACCTTGTCGCGGCCAATATCGCCGTAACGCATCTCGCGATGGATGAGGCCGCCCGTTCGCGCCTTGGCGGCGAGGTGGACCAGGCCGACCGGCTTTTCCGCCGATCCGCCGCCCGGCCCGGCGATGCCGGTCACTGCGACGGCAAAGTCGGCATGCGAACGGAAGAGGGCGCCATGCACCATCTGCAGAGCGGTCTCCTTCGATACGGCGCCGAATTGCAACAACGTCTGTTCCTGAACGCCGAGCATCTCCATCTTCGCCGTATTCGTATAGGTGACGAAGCCGCGATCGACCACCGTCGAGGAACCGGGAATTTCGGTCAACGCACCGGCGATCAGCCCACCAGTGCAGGATTCCGCCGTGGCGATCATCCGGCCCTTGGCAGCGAAATCACTGATGATGCCGCGCGCAAGCGTCAGAATCTCATCCGGGAAATGGCTCATGGTCTACCGCCGCGATAGACGACCGTTGCCGTGGCGATGGCGGCAATGCCCTCGCGGCGGCCGACGAAGCCGATCTTTTCGTTGGTGGTCGCCTTCACCGAGCAGCGCTCAAGGCTGATCCCCAAGAATTCCGAGAGCTTGGCGCGCATGGCCTCACGATGCGGGCCGACCTTCGGCGCTTCGGCGATCAGCGAGACATCGGCATTCATGATCGTGCCGCCGTGATCGCGGACGATCTTCGCGGCATGCTCGATGAAGATGCGCGACGGGGCACCCTTCCATTGCGGATCGGAGGGCGGGAAGTGATCACCGATATCGCCGGCGCCGCAGGTGGCGAGCAGGGCGTCGGTCAGCGCATGCAAGGCGACATCCGCATCGGAATGGCCCTTTAGCGTCTGGTCGTGCGGAATGAAGACGCCGCAGAGCGTCACGCCGTCACCCGGTTCGAGCTGGTGGACATCATAGCCGTTGCCGGTACGTACATCCGGCAGCAGGCCGGCGGAAAGCTTTTCATCGGCCATGGCGATATCCCTTTTGATCGTCAGTTTGACATTGTCCACGCTGCCGGCAACGACCGTGACCGGCAGACCGGCCCATTCGGCAATCGCTGCATCGTCGGTAAAATCCGTCTTGTTATTGGCCGCGGCCTTTTCATGCGCCGCCAGAATATCGCTGAGCCGGAAGGACTGTGGCGTCTGCGCAGCATAGAGCCCGGCGCGTGGCACGGTTTCTGTCACCTGCCCATCCGTGGCCGCGCGTTTCAGCGTATCCGTCACCGGCATGGCCGGTAGCACGGCGGGGGCGCCTGCGGAAAGCGCTGTGGCGACGCGGTCGAGCAGGTCGTGATCGAAGAAGGGGCGCACGGCATCGTGGATCATGACATGGGTGGCGCCGGTCTTTTCAAGTTGCCGCAGCCCCGCGAGCACCGATTGCTGGCGTGTGGCGCCGCCGAATGCGATCTCGACACCGGACGAATCGGCAATCGTCTCCAGCGCCGAGCGCAGCAATTTCTCGTCGTCGTGATGAATGACGATCACGATCTTCACCGTCTGCGGCCATGTCACGAATTTTTCAAGCGTATGCGCAATAACCGGCCTGCCGCCGATCGCGCGATACTGCTTCGGGCCTTCCTCGGGCGATCCCGCCCGCTCACCGCGCCCGGCAGCAACGATCACGATTCCGATCGACATCGGTTGCGTTGAGTGCATTTGCGTCATAAACCCCCCGGGGATGAAAGGCTCCGCTCCAGCATGAGCCCCAAAAAAGTGCGAAGCGGTTTTCTGGACAAGATCATGCTAAGAAGATCGCCAAAGCAGGATCTTACTACAGCAGGGTCTATCGCCTCGAATGGGTATTTTCCAGCATTTGCCCAAAAAATATCGGCATTCTCCGAAACCTCTTGGCAAGTCTCTCAAGACTGTCTAAAAATAGTGCAGATGCATGGTGTGCCTGAAAGATAATCATTTGCTTCCGTCCGAGCTTGCAGTCCCGTTTTCCATTGGCCCGGTGCCCATCCGCAATCGCGTGATCCTCGCGCCGATGTCGGGCGTTACCGATTTGCCGTTCCGGCAATTGGCCCTGCGCTATGGGGCCGGCCTTGTCGTGACCGAGATGGTCGCAAGCCGCGAGTTGGTGCAGGACACGGCCGAATCCTGGGCGCGTCTGAAGAGTGCCGGGCTGAAGCCGCATATGGTGCAGCTGGCCGGACGCGAGGCGCATTGGATGGCGGAGGCGGCAAAGATCGCCGCCGATAACGGCGCCGATATCATCGACATCAATATGGGGTGTCCCGCCAAGAAGGTGATCGGCGGCTATTCCGGCTCGGCCCTGATGCGCGACCCGGACCACGCGCTGGGCCTGATCGAGGCGACCGTCAAGGCGGTCGATGTTCCCGTGACGCTGAAGATGCGGCTCGGCTGGGACGAGAATTCCATCAATGCGCCGCATATCGCTCGTCGCGCTGAAGAGGCTGGCATCCAGCTGGTGACCATCCACGGCCGCACTCGTATGCAGTTTTACGAGGGCAGGGCGGATTGGGATGCGATCCGCGCCGTGCGTGATGTCATTTCCATCCCGCTCGTTGCCAATGGCGATGTCGATACGCCGGAAGACGCAAGCGAAATACTTCGCCGTTCCGGCGCTGATGCCGTCATGGTCGGGCGCGGCTGTCAGGGGCGGCCGTGGCACGCGGGCGTGCTTGCCGGTCATCGCGCGCCCGATCACGGCGAGATCGCCGACATCGCCCTCGAACATTACCGGATGATGTTGGATTTCTACGGCGAGGCCGTCGGCATTCGCCATGCCCGCAAACATCTCGGCTGGTATCTGGACCGTTACGCTTCCACCATCAATGGTGCTGAAAAGGCAAGAATCATGACTTCGAAAGACAGCCAAGAGGCGGCCGCCTTGTTGCATGCGGCGCTACGGGCCGGGTCCGATCTCGCCCGAAGCCTCCAGGAGGCCGCATGAGCTCGAAATCCAATTCCGGCGGTGCCGAGCATACGGGTGGTGCCGTGGCCATGGCGGTTCTCAACGCGATCCAGAATCCGGTCGTCATGGTCAACGAGGCTGGCCTGATTGCCTTTGCCAACTGGGAGGCCGAGGCCTTCTTCGGCGCCAGCGCTTCGCATTTGGCGCGCTACGAGATTTCCGCCTTCATTCCGTTCGGTAGCCCGTTGCTGGCGCTGATCGATCAAGTGCGCGAACGCCGTGCGCCGGTCAATGAATATCGTGTCGATTTGAGCTCGCCGCGCCTCGGCCAGGACAAGCTTGTGGATATCTATGTCGCGCCCGTTTCGAGCGATCCCGGCTCCGTGGTGGTCGTTTTCCAGGAACGTTCCATGGCCGACAAGATTGACCGGCAGCTGACGCATCGCGCCGCCGCCCGTTCGGTCACCGGCCTTGCCTCGATGCTGGCGCATGAGATCAAGAACCCGCTCTCCGGCATTCGCGGCGCTGCGCAGTTGCTGGAGCAGTCGGTGGAGGACGACGATCGCGCGCTGACGCGGCTGATCTGCGACGAAACCGATCGTATCGTTTCGCTGGTCGACCGCATGGAGGTCTTTTCCGACGAGCGCCCGATCGATCGCGTCCCGGTCAACATCCATTCCGTGCTCGATCATGTGAAGGCTGTTGCCAAGGCTGGCTTTGCACGCAACATCAAGTTCAGCGAAAACTACGATCCATCCTTGCCGGCCGTCTATGCCAACAGGGACCAACTCGTGCAGATATTCCTCAATCTGGTGAAGAATGCCGCCGAGGCCATCGGCGATAAGCCGGATGGCGAAATCATGCTGACGACGGCCTATCGTCCGGGTATCCGCCTTTCCGTCGCCGGCACCCGCGAGAAAATCTCGCTGCCGCTCGAATTCTGCGTGATCGACAACGGCCCGGGCGTACCGACCGATCTCCTGCCGCACCTCTTCGACCCGTTCATCACCACGAAGACGAACGGAACCGGTCTTGGCCTGGCGCTTGTGGCCAAGATCATCGGTGACCATGGCGGCATCGTCGAATGCGACAGCCAAAACCACCGCACTACTTTCCGGGTTCTGATGCCGGCCTCCAAAGGCATCACTCTTGAAGACGCCCCCTTTCCGAACTCTACAGGGACTACTCGATGACAGCCACGATCCTTGTCGCCGACGACGATGCAGCCATCCGTACCGTGCTTAATCAGGCTTTGAGCCGTGCCGGTTACGATGTCCGCATCACCTCCAACGCCGCGACGCTCTGGCGTTGGGTTTCCGCTGGCGAAGGCGACCTCGTTGTAACCGACGTCGTCATGCCGGATGAAAACGCCTTCGACCTTCTGCCGCGCATCAAGAAGGCGCGGCCGGAACTGCCTGTGCTGGTCATGAGCGCCCAAAACACCTTCATGACGGCGATCAAGGCCTCGGAAAAGGGCGCCTACGACTATCTGCCAAAGCCGTTCGACCTGACGGAGCTGATCGCAATCATCGGCCGCGCCCTGTCGGAGCCCAAGCGCAAGCCCGCCAAGCTCGACGACGATATGCAGGACGGCATGCCGCTGGTCGGCCGCTCAGCCGCTATGCAGGAAATCTACCGCGTGCTGGCGCGTCTGATGCAGACCGACCTGACGCTGATGATCACCGGGGAGTCCGGCACCGGCAAGGAGCTCGTCGCCCGCGCACTGCACGACTACGGCAAGCGCCGCAACGGTCCTTTTGTCGCCATCAATATGGCGGCCATCCCGCGCGACCTGATCGAATCGGAATTGTTCGGCCACGAGAAGGGCGCCTTCACCGGTGCGCAGACACGCTCGACCGGCCGCTTCGAGCAGGCCGAGGGCGGCACGCTGTTTCTCGATGAAATCGGCGACATGCCCATGGATGCGCAGACGCGCCTCCTGCGCGTCCTGCAGCAGGGTGAATATACGACGGTCGGCGGCCGCACGCCGATCCGCACCGATGTCCGCATCGTTGCCGCGACCAACAAGGATCTGAAGCAGGCGATCAATCAGGGCCTGTTCCGCGAGGATCTCTATTACCGCCTCAACGTCGTACCGCTGCGCCTGCCGCCGCTGCGCGACCGCGCCGAGGACATTCCCGATCTCGTCCGTCATTTCGTGACGCAGGCGGAAAAGGAAGGGCTTGGCTCCAAGCGGTTCGATCAGGAAGCGCTGGAGTTGATGAAGGCCTATCCATGGCCGGGCAACGTGCGCGAGCTCGAAAACCTTATCCGCCGGCTGATGGCGCTCTATCCGCAGGACGTCATCACCCGCGAGATCATCGATTCGGAATTGCGCGCCGATGTGCCCGATAGCCCGATCGAAAAGGGGCCTGTGCGGACCGGCACCATGACCATCGCCCAGGCTGTTGAGGAGAATATGCGCAGCTATTTCTCCAGCTTCGGCGACAATTTGCCTCCGCCCGGTCTTTATGATCGTGTGCTGACCGAAATGGAGTACCCACTGATCCTCGCGGCGCTCACCGCCACGCGCGGCAATCAGATCAAGGCAGCCGACCTGCTCGGCCTCAATCGCAATACGTTGCGCAAAAAGATCAGAGAACTGGGTGTTTCCGTCTATCGGAGCTCGCGCACGGCTTGACAATGTGATCGGCTGCGTTGCATTTTCGCCACAATGCGTTGCTTAAAGGTCACGCAGTCGGTTCGCGGTTTTTGCGGTAGCGATTCATCGGCAGGACTTCTGTGCAAGTAGAATTTGTTCAGAAGTTTCAGTCCGTTGTATCGATAATTTTGAGTAGGGGTTTCGCGTTGATGCGAAACCGGGTGGCGCTGCCGCCCTTGCCTGCTGCGCTCTGCCGCCAAAACAGTGCTGATTTGCAATTAGGCCAAGGCGCCAACCGTTGCCTGTGCCTGGAGATATTGGGAATGAAGCAGGACGCGGTGTCGTCGGCGGCGAGCGACGAGGCGGTTGTCAAGGTGACGGACCGTCGTGCGTCCTTCGCTCTTCCTGGCCTGATCTTGGCAGGTGGCGCATTGTTGTGCGCGATTGCCACGCTTCTGGTACTTCTGGGCCTGACGCCCATTGCCCCCACATCCTCCGTCGTCTTTACCTCCGTCGTGATCAACGGCCTGTTTGTTCTGGGGCTGATCGCGCTGATCGGGCGCGAAGTCGCGCGTCTGGTAAAGGCGCGCAGCCGAGGCCGTGCCGCGGCGCGCCTGCATATCCGTATTGTCGTTCTCTTTTCCATCGTGGCGATCACGCCCGCGATCCTTGTGGCCATTGTCGCCAGTCTGACGCTGAATGTCGGCCTCGACCGCTGGTTCGCATTGCGCACGCAACAGATCATCAGCTCCTCGCAAAACGTCGCGCAGGCCTATCTGATGGAGAATGCCAGCTATCTTCAGGGCCAGACCGTGTCGATGGCGAACGATCTGGAGCGCAACCGCTCGCTCTACAGCCTCGATCGCACCGGTTTCGCCGATCTGATGACCAGACAGGCCAAGGGCCGCGGTCTGCTCGGCGCCTTCCTGGTCCGCCGCGACGGTACGGCGATCGTCCAGGCCGATATCAAGACGGAGCGTCCGTTGCCGGCAATCCCCAAGGATGCGCTCGACGCCTCGGCCGATGGCCAGCCGACGCTCATACCGCCCGGTGTTACCAACCTCGTCGGCGCGATCATCAAGCTCGACGATCTCCCCGGGGCGTTTCTCTATACCGTGCGGGCCGTCGATCCGCGCGTCATGAATGCCATGCGGATGGTCGAGGATAACACCGCCGAATACAAGGCAATGGAACAGGGACGAATGTCCCTGCAGATCGCCTTTGCCGTGCTCTACATCGGTTTTGCCCTGATCGTGCTTCTGGCGGCGATCTGGACCGCGATCGCGGTGGCCGACCGCATCGTTCGGCCGATCCGGCTTTTGATCAGCGCCGCCGACAACGTCGCTTCCGGCAATATGAACGTGCTGGTGCCGGTGCGCGCCGCCGATGGTGACGTCGGCAGCCTGTCGCGCACCTTCAACAAGATGATTTCCGAGATCCGCACCCAGCGCGACGAGATCCTCGAGGCCAAGGACGAGGTGGACGACCGCCGCCGCTTCATCGAAGCGGTGCTTTCAGGCGTGACCGCCGCCGTCATCGGCGTCGAACACGACCGACGGATCACCATCGCCAACACCTCCGCCGAAGAGCTTCTGTCCCTGAAGAGCGACGAGCTCGTCGGTAAGAACCTGGCCGAGATTGCCCCCGAGGTCGAGCAGGTCGTGACCGAGGCCACCTCGCGGCATCGCAATGATTTCCGCAAGCAGATCAGTCTGGTGCGCGGCGGCACGGTGCGGACGCTCAGCGTGCAGGTGACGCGCGAGGAAACGCGCGATACGAACGAATCCTACGTCATCACCCTCGACGATATCACCGATCTCGTCATCGCCCAGCGCTCGACCGCCTGGGCCGACGTTGCTCGCCGTATCGCCCATGAGATCAAGAACCCGCTGACGCCGATCCAGCTATCCGCCGAGCGTATTCGCCGGCGCTTCGGCAAGAATATCGCTGAGGCTGACCGCCCCGTTTTCGATCAATGCACCGACACGATCATCCGCCAGGTCGGCGATATCGGCCGCATGGTCGATGAATTCTCGTCTTTCGCTCGCATGCCGAAGCCGACCATGGAACCGAGCGACCTGCGCGATATCCTGCGCGACGCGGTGTTCCTGCGCGAAATGGGCAACAGCCATGTCAAGTTCGAGCGCGAACTCGGCGACGAACGGCTGGAGGGCATGTTCGACACGCGCATGCTCGGCCAGGCCTTCGGCAATCTCATCAAGAATGCTGTCGAAGCGATCGATGGCGTACCGAGCGATGAGGCTCGTGAGGAGCCGAAAATCCTCGTGCGCGCGTCGCTGGATACAGAGCGTGACCGCTTTACCGTCGACGTCGTCGACAACGGCCGCGGCCTGCCGGTCGAGAACCGGCACAGCATTCTCGAACCCTACATGACGATGCGCGAGAAGGGCACTGGCCTTGGGCTCGCGATCGTCAAAAAGATCATTGAAGACCATGGCGGGCAGCTCGAACTTCACGATGCTCCCGCCGATTTCGACCAGGGCAGAGGGGCCATGATCCGCGTGCATCTGCCGCGCCGTGAGCAAGCCGTCGTTGCCCAGACAGCAAGTGACAAGGAAAGCGTTTATGGCATCTGATATTCTCGTGGTGGACGACGAGGAAGACATTCGCGAAATCGTTTCGGGGATTCTTTCGGATGAGGGGCATGAGACCCGCACCGCCCATGACAGCGACAGCGCGCTCGCGGCGATCTCCGATCGGGCACCGCGGCTGATCTTTCTCGATATCTGGATGCAGGGCAGCAAGCTCGACGGGCTCGCGCTGCTGGACGAGATCAAGGCGCGGCATCCGGAGCTGCCGGTCGTGATGATCTCGGGCCATGGTAATATCGAAACCGCCGTCTCCGCCATCAAGCGCGGCGCCTTCGATTTCATCGAGAAGCCCTTCAAGGCCGACCGGCTGATCCTGATTGCCGAGCGCGCCCTGGAGAATTCCAAGCTGAAGCGCGAAGTCTCGGAGCTGAAGCGCCGCACCGGCGATGCTGTCGAGCTGATCGGCACCTCGGTTGCCGTTTCCCAACTTCGCCAGACCATCGACAAGGTGTCTCCAACCAACAGTCGCGTGATGATCTTCGGTCCCTCCGGTTCCGGCAAGGAGCTGGTGGCGCGGATGATCCACAAGAAGTCAGCGCGCGCCAATGGGCCTTTCGTTGCCCTGAATGCCGCGACGATCACGCCCGAGCGGATGGAAGTTGCCCTGTTCGGCACCGAGGGGTCTCCCGGACAGCCACGCAAGATCGGCGCGTTGGAAGAGTCGCATCGTGGCATCCTTTATCTAGATGAAGTCGGCGAAATGCCGCGTGAGACGCAGAACAAGATTCTGCGCGTGCTGGTGGATCAGCAGTTCGAGCGCGTCGGCGGTTCCAAGCGCGTCAAGGTCGATGTCCGCATCATCTCGTCCACCGCTTACAATCTCGAAAGCCGGATTGCCGAGAGCCTGTTCCGCGAGGATCTCTATCACCGGCTCGCCGTGGTGCCCGTACGCGTTCCCGCGCTCGCCGAGCGGCGTGAGGACATCACATTCCTCGTCGACCAGTTGATGCGACAGATTTCCGAGCAGGCCGGCATTCGTTCGCGCCGGATCGGGGACGACGCCATGGCGGTGCTGCAGGCGCATGATTGGCCCGGCAATATCCGCCAGCTGCGCAACAATATCGAACGGCTGATGATTCTGGCGCGCACCGATGGTCCGGATACGCCGATCACGGCGGAAATGCTGCCGACCGATCTCGGCGACATGCTGCCGAAAGTCTCCGCCAAGAACGATTATCACATCATGACCTTGCCGCTGCGCGAAGCCCGCGAAATGTTCGAGCGCGACTATCTGATCGCGCAGATCAACCGTTTCGGCGGCAATATTTCGCGTACGGCGGAGTTCGTCGGCATGGAGCGCTCGGCGTTGCATCGCAAGCTGAAATCGCTCGGTGTCTGATGCGGTTCGTGCGGCTGCAACAACCTGTCGCACAAACTGTCCGCAGTCTCGTGAAGTTCTGATCAAGGTCCGTCATGCCGAGAATAGCCTATGTGAATGGTCGTTACGTCAAGCACAGCGACGCCATGGTTCACGTCGAGGATCGTGGCTATCAGTTTGCCGACGGCGTCTATGAGGTCTGCGAGGTTCGTCATGGGCTGATCGTCGATTTGACCCGGCACCTCGATCGTCTCAATCGTTCGCTCGGTGAGCTGCGGATCGCCTGGCCGGTGGGTCGTGCCGCACTGATCCATGTGATTCGCGAGACGCTTCGACGCAATCACGTCCGCAATGGCCTGTTCTATCTGCAGGTAACGCGCGGCGTTGCCCGGCGCGACCATGTCTTCCCGCCGGAAGGCACGCCGTCCTCGATCGTCGTCACTGCCAAGAGCACCGATCCTACCATCATCGCCAGGAAAAATGCCAATGGCATCAAGGCAATCACCGTGCGTGACAATCGCTGGGACCGGGTCGATATCAAGTCGGTCGGGCTTTTGCCGAACGCGTTGGCGCGCCAGCAGGCCAAGGAGGCCGGCGCGCAGGAGGCGATCTACATCGATCACAACAGCATGGTGAAGGAAGGGGCCGCCACCAATGTCTGGATCGTCGATCCCGACGGCAATCTGGTCACGCGCCCGGCTGAGCATGGCATTCTGAGGGGGATCACGCGCACGACATTGATGGAGGTCGCGGCCAAGCTCGGCCTCACCATCGTCGAGCGTTTCTTCTCCGTCGAGGAGATGATGGCGGCCCGAGAAGTGTTCATCACAGCGGCCACAAGTATTTGTTTTCCCGTGATTGCCATCGATGGAGAGGCGATTGCCAATGGCCACCCGGGCAGCGTTTCCGAGAAAATTCGTGAAGCCTTTTTCGACGTTGCGGAAAAGACTGCGATTTGATACCAACAATCGATGGCGGGAGAGATTGAGGGTATCTCCTGTCCGAGACCTCAATATATCTTGATATTGCACCGGCTTAGGTCGGCAAAAAAGAAAGAATCGGCGCGATGGCGGAACGTTCTCAGAACTTGCAGGACTTGTTTCTCAATACTGTTCGCAAGCAAAAGATTTCACTCACAATCTTCTTGATCAATGGCGTGAAGCTCACAGGCGTTGTTACGTCCTTCGACAATTTCTGCGTCCTGTTGCGCCGAGACGGTCATTCGCAGCTTGTTTACAAGCACGCGATTTCGACCATCATGCCGGGTCAGCCGATGCAGATGTTCGAGAGCGAAGAAGTCGCATCCTAACTAGGATTTGCCGTTATCACGACACGCGATACCAAAAATGATTCCATCATCCCGGAAGCCGTAAAGCATCGGGATGATATGAGGGCTGTCGTTATCGTGCCCGTGCTGAAGCAGGGGCGTTCGCGCGCCGCACAGGCAGATGGTGCGGCGACAACGTCGCGCACACCCGAGAGCCGTCTCGAAGAAGGCAAGGGCCTGGCGCAGGCGATCGACCTCGATGTCGTCAGCGGCTCCATCGTACCAATCAACGATCCGCGCCCGGCGACCCTGCTCGGCACCGGCAAGATCGAGGAAATCCTCGCGCTGCTCGATGAGTTCAATGCCGGTCTGGTGATCGTCGATCATCCGCTGACGCCGGTGCAGCAGCGCAACCTCGAGAAGGCATGGAACGCCAAGGTCATCGACCGCACGGGCCTCATCCTCGAAATCTTCGGCCGCCGTGCCTCCACCAAGGAAGGCACGCTGCAGGTCGAACTCGCGCATCTCAACTATCAGAAGGGCCGACTGGTCCGCAGCTGGACCCACCTTGAGCGTCAGCGCGGTGGCGCGGGCTTCATGGGCGGCCCCGGCGAAACCCAGATCGAAGCCGACCGGCGACAGTTGCAGGAGCGGATCATCCGGCTGGAACGCGAGCTGGAGCAGGTGGTGCGTACCCGCCAGCTTCACCGCGCCAAACGCCGGAAGGTGCCGCACCCGATCGTGGCGCTAGTGGGCTATACAAACGCCGGCAAATCGACGCTGTTCAATCGCATTACCGGCGCCGGCGTGCTTGCCGAGGATATGCTGTTCGCAACGCTCGACCCGACGCTGCGGCGCATGAAGCTGCCGCATGGCCGCACAGTCATTCTCTCCGACACCGTCGGCTTCATTTCCGACCTGCCGACCCATCTCGTCGCCGCCTTCCGCGCGACGCTGGAAGAGGTGCTGGAGGCCGATTTGATCCTGCATGTCCGTGATCTCTCGGACGAGGACAATCAGGCGCAGAGCGCCGATGTCATGCGGATCCTTGGCGACCTCGGCATCGGCGAGGCGGAAGGGGCGGAGCGCATCCTTGAAGTCTGGAACAAGATCGATCGTTTGGAACCGGAGGCGCATGACGCCATCGTCCAGAAGGCATCGACCGCCGAAAACGTCATTGCCGTATCGGCAATGAGCGGCGAGGGTGTCGATCGCCTGATGGACGAAATCAGCCACCGGCTTTCCGGCGTCCTGACCGAGACGACGATCACGCTGCCGGTCGACAAGCTGGCGCTGTTATCCTGGGTCTACAATCATGCCATCGTCGATAGCCGCGAGGATAATGAAGACGGTACGGTGAAACTGGAGGTACGTCTGACCGAGACGGAAGCCGCGGAACTGGAACGGCGTCTCGGCCGCGGCCCGAAGCCGCAACGCGAGGATTGGGAATAGGGCAGGCGTTGCCGCGCCTTATTCGGCGAGCTGCCTTTCGATCGCCTTTGCGGCCTGCCAGATGTCTTCCATCCGTTCCAGCGAGGCTTCTTCCAGTGTTTCGCCCGCCGCCTCAAGCGTCGTCTCGATGTGATTGAAGCGGCGGCGGAATTTCGTGTTGGTGCCGCGTAGCGCCTGCTCCGGGTCCGCTTCCACATGCCGGCCGATATTGACGACCGCGAAGATCAGGTCGCCGAGCTCATCGCTGACCTTGGCCTTGTCGCCGCTGGCAAGCGCCACCCGCAATTCGCCGATCTCTTCCTCGATCTTGTCGAGGATCGGCTCCGGCGCGGACCAGTCGAAGCCGACCTTGGCGGCGCGTTCCTGCAGTTTCAGGGCCTCGGTCAAAGCCGGAAATGAGCGCTGCACGGAGCCAAGGAAACCCGCCTTGAAATCCCCCGAGATGCCGCGCTTTGCCCGGCGTTCTGTGCGCTCGCGCTTTTCCTCGGCCTTGATCTGATCCCATTGCAGCTTCACCGCGCCCGCCGTATCTGCGTCCGAAACGGCGAAAACATGCGGGTGCCGGCGGATCATTTTGCGGGTGATGGCTTCGACGACATCGCCGAAGGAGAAGTCGGCCGCTTCCTCGGCCATGCGGGCGTGGAAGACTACCTGCAACAGAAGGTCGCCCAGTTCATCGCAAAGATCGTCCATGTCCTTTCGCTCGATCGCGTCGGAAACCTCGTAGGCCTCCTCGATCGTATAGGGCTTGATCGTCTCGAAGGTCTGGACGATATCCCAGGGGCAGCCAGTCTGAGGATTGCGCAGCGCCGCCATGATTTCGATCAGGCGGGATATGTCTCGTGATGCTTCCATTGGGATCTCTGTGGTCCGGCCTTGGTCAGTTCAGCGGAATGTCGTTGGCGCCCTTGGACGATTGATAGCTGTCGGAGAGAGCGGCGTAGGCGGCCTTGATGCGTGCCGTCTGTTCCTTCAGCGTCGTCTTCAGCGGATCCTCTTCCGTCTCGACCAGATCGGCAATGGCGAAGCTGTTCCAGAAGGCATTCTGCCGGCGATAACCGCCGGGCTCCAGCCCGAAGACCTCTTTCAGGATCAGCAAGTCATGCGGGATCGCGAAGGCGTCGCGGGAATCCTCGTGGCTGAAGAAGTAATAATAGTTGTCGAAGCCGGCCCAGGTGATCGCCGACATGCACATGGTACAGGGCTCGTGGGTCGACAGGAAGATCAGATCCTTGGTCGCGGGCTTGTCGCCAAGCTCGTAAAACCGCTTCAGCGCATGCACTTCGCCATGCCAGAGCGGATTTTCCAGCTCATTGTTGGTTTCGGCGACCACCAGCGACAGGTCGGACTTGCGAAGGATCGCCGCGCCGAATACCTTGTTTCCGGCGGCAACGCCTTTTTGCGTCAGTGGCAGGATATCCTGTTCCATGACATCGAGAAGGCGGGTGGCAATGGTGTTTGCGGACAAGCGGTGTACTCCGAGGACTTTCTTTTAGCTTAACGGTATTGCCGGCGCGGCGGAATGCGCAAATGACGTATAGACACTGTTGGCCACAGGCAATAAATCTATCTCTGACGCCAAGAAGTCATAAAAGTCTATAGATTTCCTGTATTTATCTAATTTTCGGTTTCGGGTGAGTTTTGCTCAAATCGAAGAGATGTCGAGCAAAAGAATACGGACTTGCCGGAGCATTAGAATTTCTGTTTCTTCAATCTTATGGCTGCAAAGGCGATATTCGGGCAATCTCGAAGTGGAATGATAATGCCTCCCAGGACTGACCAGCTTTCGGTGTTTCCAGCTTTCTTTCGCGTGGAAGGAAGGGTCACGGCTGTCTTCGGAAATGGCGATGAGGCTTTCGCCAAGACGCGGCTTTTGATGAACACCCAGGCGAAGATCGTCGCCTATACCACAGCGCCGGAAGCGGACTATCACTCCTTCCTGATTGCCAATCGTATCGAAACCGTGCGTGCCGCTTTCTCTCCGGATCAGGTCAAGGGCGCGGCCCTGGTTTTCGCCGCCACAGGCGACGCCGAGGCCGATCGCGCGATCGTTGATGCGGCGCGTGTCGAGAGAATTCCAGCAAACGCTGTCGATCAGCCTGACTATTGCGATTTCTACACCCCCGCGCTCGTCAACCGCGCTCCGGTCGCCGTTGCCATTGGCACCGAAGGCGCTGGTCCCGTGCTGGCGCAGATAATCCGCGCGCAGATCGACCAGATGCTGTCGCCCTCGCTCGGAAAGCTCGCGGAGCTGGCAACACGCTACCGTAAGCCCGTCGATCGCCTGGTGCCGCGCGGCGTCGCCCGCCGCGTCTTCTGGCGCCGTTTCTTTTCCGGCCCCGTTGCCGATGCCGTCAGTGCCGGCCACTTGCCGCAGGCTGAGCATGCTGCTGAGAGCCTGTTGCACTCGGCGCATAAGGTCGAGGGCCACGTCTGGCTGGTCGGTGCCGGTCCTGGTGCGGAAGACCTGCTGACGCTGCGCGCCCAGCGCGTGATGATGGAAGCGGATGTTATCGTCTATGATGCGCTCGTGCCGCAGGCGATCGTCGACATGGGGCGCCGCGATGCCGAGCGCCTCTCGGTCGGCAAGCGCAAAGGCTGCCATTCGAAGTCTCAGGAAGAGATCAACGATCTGCTCGTTCAGCTTGGCCGCGACGGCAAGCGCGTCGTGCGGCTGAAATCAGGCGATCCGCTGGTCTACGGCCGGGCGGGCGAAGAAATGGCCGCGATGCGTGCTGCCGGCGTTACCTATGAGATCGTTCCGGGCATCACCTCGGCCTTTGCCGCCGCCGCCGATTTCGAACTGCCGCTAACATTGCGCGGCGTTGCCTCGTCGCTGGTCTTTACAACCGGCCATGATCTGACCGGCGATGTCCTGCCGGATTGGGCGAGCCTTGCTGTTTCCGGCGCGACCATTGCCGTCTATATGGGCCGCACGGTTGCTGCTTCCGTCGCCGGACGTCTGATGGACGTCGGGCTTCCGCCGGAGACTACTGTTGCCGTCATCGAGAATGCCAGCCGCCGCGATCGCCGCCTGATGCACGGCACGTTGAAGGACCTGCCTGATCTGGAACATCGCGATGAGCTGAGCGGTCCGGTCATGGTCATCATCGGCGAAGCCGTTGCCGGTGCCAATTTCGAACAGTCCGAGCCGTTGGTCCGTCAGGAGACCGCCGCTCAAGAATTTGCAAGGAGCTGACCCCATGGTCGACAAGGTTCTGACCGCTAACCGGCTGACCGATGGTATCGCTGTCTGGTTGAATGCCAATGGCGAGTGGGTAACGTCCCTACAGGAGTCGCTGGTTGCCCGTCATGCCGAGGCCGAAGCTGCGCTGGAAGCGATCGGCAAGCAGGCCTATGCCGACAACCTGGTTGTCGACGTCAATCTGATCGAAGTTCAGGAAACCGGCGGCAAGCTTTGGCCGCTGCGCCTGCGTGAGCGTATCCGCGCTGAAGGTCCCACCATGGAATACGCGCCGGGCTATGCCGCGGCCGATCCGGAATTTATTGCAGTCTGAGGAAGCCCCGAGGAAGTTTATGTATCGCTACGACGAATTTGACCACGCCTTTGTCGCGGAACGCGTTGCCCAGTTCCGCGATCAGGTGGAGCGGCGCCTTTCGGGAGAACTCGCCGAAGATGCGTTCAAGCCGCTGCGCCTGATGAACGGCGTCTATCTGCAGCTGCATGCCTACATGCTGCGCATCGCCATTCCCTATGGCACGCTGAGCTCGCGCCAGATGCGTATGCTCGCCCATATCGCGCGCACCTATGACCGTGGCTATGGCCATTTCACCACCCGTCAGAACCTGCAGTTCAACTGGCCGAAGCTCTCGGACATGCCGGACGTGCTGGCTGAGCTTGCGTCCGTCGAGATGCATGCCATCCAGACCTCGGGCAATTGCATTCGCAACGTCACCGCCGATCATTTCGCCGGTGCCGCGGCCGATGAAGTCGCCGATCCGCGTCCTTATGCGGAAATCCTGCGCCAGTGGTCCTCCGTTCATCCGGAGTTCTCCTTCCTGCCGCGCAAATTCAAGATCGCCGTCACCGGCGCGGAACGCGACCGCGCGGCGATCCAGGTGCACGATATCGGCCTGCATCTGAAGAAGAACGACAAGGGTGAGATCGGTTTTGCCGTCTATGTCGGCGGCGGGCAGGGCCGTACGCCGATGGTTGCCAAGCTGATCCGCGACTTCCTGCCGGAAGAGGACCTGCTGTCCTACACAACCGCTGTCATGCGTGTGTACAATCTGCACGGTCGCCGCGACAACAAGTACAAGGCCCGCATCAAGATCCTCGTGCACGAAACCGGCACGGAAGAACTGGCCCGTCAGGTCGAAGTCGAGTTTGCCAAGCTGAAGGACACGGAGTTGAAGCTCCCCGAGGCCGACGTTCAGGCGATCTCCGCCTATTTCGCGCCGCCGGCTCTGCCTGAGCGCGCCGAAGGTTGGGAAAGCCTTGCCCGCTGGAAGAAGACCGATCCGGATTTTGCCCG
This sequence comes from Rhizobium sp., assembly GCA_036383055.1. Taxonomy (GTDB): domain Bacteria; phylum Pseudomonadota; class Alphaproteobacteria; order Rhizobiales; family Rhizobiaceae; genus Rhizobium. The sequence goes on from DASVPC010000214.1 coordinate 42,184, forward strand.
CTGGGTGCAGCAGAACGTGCAGCCGCACAAGAACCCCGACTACGGCATGGTGACGATCTCGCTGAAGCCGATCGGCGGCATTCCGGGCGATGCGTCGGATGCGCAGATGGATGTCGTTGCCGATATCGCCGAGGAATATGCTTTCGACGAAATCCGCGTCAGCCACGAACAGAACCTGATTCTGCCGCATGTGGCGCTCGCCGATCTCGAAGCCGTCTATCGCGGCCTGGTTTCCGCCGGGCTTGAAACCGCCAATGCCGGCCTGATCACGGATATCATTGCCTGTCCCGGGTTGGACTATTGCGCGCTCGCCAATGCCCGCTCGATCCCGCTCGCGCAGGAAATTTCGACGCGTTTCGGCTCGACCGAGCGTCAGGCGGAAATCGGTGAGCTGAAGATCAAGATCTCCGGCTGCATCAATGCCTGCGGCCATCACCATGTCGGCCATATCGGCCTGCTCGGCGTCGAGAAGAAGGGTGCGGAACTCTATCAGATCACGCTCGGCGGCTCCGGCGACGAACATACCTCGATTGGTGAAATCATCGGCCGCGGCTTCGAGCCCAACAAGGTCACCGACGCGATCGAGACGATCGTCGACACCTATCTCGGCCTGCGCCTCGATCCGTCCGAAATCTTCCTCGATGCCTATCGGCGTGTCGGGCCGCAACCGTTCAAGGATGCGCTCTACGGCTCGTCCTCGGCTTCGGCCGAAGCGGCGTAAGGGGGTGACCATGACGAAGATTTGGCGCGAAACCGGTTTTGTCGAAAACGATCCATGGGTCATCGAGACCGAGGAGTTGAAGGCGACCGAAGAGCAGAAGCCACTTCTCAATCTTGATGCCTTGATTACCAAGGCTGAAGAGAGCAACGATGTCGGCCTTGGCGTGGTAGTCAAGCCGGCCGACGATGTGACAAAGCTGGAACCTTATCTCGACCGGCTGGCTATTGTTGCCGTGGCTTTCCCCGCCTTCAACGATGGTCGTGCCTTCAGCCACGCCTCGCTGCTGCGCCAGCGGCTCGGCTTTACCAACGAGCTGCGTGCGGTCGGCGATGTGCTGATCGACCAGATTCCGCTGATGCTGCGTGTCGGTATCGACAGTTTCGCAGTGACCAACGAAACCGCGCTGAAGCGGCTTTCGGAAAACCGCCTGCCGGGCATTCCACATTACTATCAACCGACGGCCCGGCCTGCCGAAGGCGGCGAGACCTATAGCTGGCGCCGGCAGGCCGCCAAGACGGCCTGATTCGGCTCTTCATCCCAGGAGTGTGGCATTGGTATTATACCGGATTGCCACATTCTTGGTGATGATTGTATGTAGCCTGAAAGACTGCACAAAACTTGACTGAGATACGCATATTTTATGCTTGCGCTGCGAGATCGAATGGAATGCCTTTAAATCCGGGCTATAGTGTAATATCAGCCTCGCCAGACGCAGACTGCCAAGAACGACGCCCACACGACGAATACGGGATCTGAGACCGAATGAACGCCCCTGCCAAGACCGAAGAATTTGTTTCCGCAGTACCCGCTGGCGTTTTCGCCGAGAAGGTGCTGAGCGTGACGCATTATACCGACCGGCTCTTTCGTTTCACGATGACCCGGCCGCAGGGCTTCCGTTTCCGCTCGGGCGAGTTCGCGATGATCGGCCTGATGGTTGACGGCAAGCCGCTTTACCGCGCCTATTCGATCGCAAGCCCGGCCTGGGCTGAAGAGCTTGAGTTCTTCTCGATCAAGGTGCCGGATGGCCCGCTGACTTCGCATCTGCAGAACATCAAGCCGGGTGACGAAGTGCTGATGCGCAAGAAGCCGACGGGTACGCTGGTGCTCGACGCGCTGACGCCGGGCAAGCGGCTTTACATGTTCTCGACCGGCACCGGCATCGCGCCTTTTGCGAGCCTGATCCGCGATCCCGAAACCTATGAAAAGTTTGAGGAAGTGATCCTCACCCACACCACCCGTGATGTCGCCGAGCTGAAATATGGCTTCGATCTCGTGGAGGAAATCCGCAATGACGAGCTTCTGAGCGAGGTCGTCGGCGACAAGCTACGCCATTATGCGACCGTCACTCGCGAAGACTATCCCTTCACGGGCCGCATCACCGATCTGATGGAAAACGGCAAGCTCTTCACCGATCTCGGCATTCCGGCGCTCGATCCAGAGATCGATCGCGGCATGATCTGCGGTTCCTCGGCGATGCTGAAGGATACCAAGGACCTGTTGGAAAAGGCTGGTCTCAACGAAGGCGCCAACAGCAAGCCGGCCGAATTCGTCATCGAGCGCGCTTTCGTCGGCTGAAATCTCTCGGATATTGCAATAGGCAAGGGCGGTCTCGATAGCGAGGCCGCCTTTTTCATGTGCCGCTGAGATAGTCGATCAGTGTCGTCATCGCCTTGCCGGCGTCTTCGGCATTGCCCTGATGAATGGCGCGGATGACGCCGACGTGCAGCGCAATCGCCCGGTCCATGCCGTCAGGCGGCGCGGTGGAATACCAGAGCCGGCGCGAGTGGGTCTGCACCGGGCCGAGTGCTGCGGTGATGAAGCCGTTCGGACAGGCTTCTTCCAGGATTTCATCGAATGTTTTGTCGGCAGCGAAGAAGCCAGGCAGATCGCCGGTGACGGCGCAATCCGTCATCAGGCGGGCGCATTCGAGCAGTTGCTCGCGCTGCTCCTGATTGGCGTTAGTGGCAACGAGTGACGCCGCGATCGGCTCCAACTCGCGCCGCACCTGCATGACATGCCTATGGTCTTCCGCTCTGATTTCGGCAATCTGCAGTCCTACGCGCGGCCGCACATGGATGAGTCCCTGCCATGCCAGCTTCTGTATCGCCTCGCGCACAGGCGTGCGTCCGTGGCCAGCAAGCTCGATCAGTTGTTTTTCCGTCACGAGCGAGCCGGGCTTCAACGCCAGTGTGACGATCAGGTGCTCCAGGGCGAGATAGGCGAGGTGGCTTTGCGAATTCTGCATCCCAGCCGATTCCCATGTCCATGCTGATATAGCATTTTTTGGCACGCCGCATTTGCGATGGCAAGGTCCGCTGATATATCAGAGTGGAGAGAGGGCGCTGTCGCGTGTCTCATTTCGGATGCTATGGGCAAAAGATCAGGGGAATGTCCGGCTTCCGTGCCGTGATACCGATCAATGGCCGATGACTGTGGCGAGACTCGGTGGCTTCCGCTTGGCGGCCATCAGCAGATCCAGCTCCGTGGCCGATGGGCCGAACTTGTCGAAGAGGCGCTTGGCTTCGTCGTCGTCGAGGCGATATTTCCGCGCGAATTCGGCGATGCTGTAGGGGCGACCACGCAGTACCTTGCGGTTCGGCGTCTGATTGGCGCTTTCCATCATACTTCCAACCTCCTCTTTGCTTCTGCTTTCGTACCTAGCGCTCCCCGTGCGGTTGAAAAGGGTCTCGCTCACCGGAGCGCATGTACGAGCAACAAAAAAAGGGAAGGCGGTTGTCCCGTCTTCCCTTCTGTTTCCACTCGGGGCGAGCCTTCGCCCGCGCGATGTCTATCGCCTGATCAGTCGGCCGACGAAAATCAGGATGCAGGCACCGATAAAGCCGGTAATCAGATAGTTGATCAAGGCGTTGAAGGGCAGCGAGAGGCCCACAACCCTGAAAAGCCAACTGGCAACGAGCGCACCTACGATGCCGAGGACGATGTTCATGATTATGCCGGTATCGCTTTTCATGATCATTTCAGCGAACCAGCCGGCAAGGCCACCAATAATAATAGCTGCAATCCAACCGACTTCCATAAGGTCCTCCTGAGACTCGGTGGGTTGTTCACAAATGCTGATATACACCAAAAGCGATTCGTGCGGCAAACAATTGCGCGCGTAAGGCGGGGAGCGGCCACCGCTACCCCGATTATTGACGATTATTGGTACAATTGGCCCTCAGTGACAGGATGAATTTATATATCGACAAGATATTTTCCGGTTCTGTGAAGGTCCGGTTTTCAGCCGATCCGGGCGATTTCGTCGGCGGTGCCGAAGGATTTTGCGACTTCGACCCACGGAAAAACATTTTGCGATGCCGCAAGGGCGATTTTATGGGTTGACCGCAATAGGGCGTCTGCATATGTTCCGCGCACTTCCAGCCGGGGTGCCAACCACCCGCGGACGGGGAGAGCGTAGCTCAGCTGGTAGAGCAACTGACTTTTAATCAGTAGGTCTCGGGTTCGAACCCCGACGCTCTCACCACGGTTCCTTTAAATGGCCGTTTTGGTGAAGTTAATCCAAGAGACAATGATCTTCCTGAGCTTGGGGTAACGGCGACGGAAAGACCTGCGTTATGCCATCAAACGCAAGGGCCGTGTTTACGACGTCGACGCGTTGCCTGATCAACTCTTCAGGCTTTCACTACCCCGAACCCCGAGAATCCTGGCCGCATTTCCTGGAACGTCTTTTGCAAGGTTGCTCGCATCTTTACGCATTTGAGGTCATAAGTTTTGGAACGAAACACTTTGCAACCATTTCCAGCCGCCGTAACGCTCGTGATGAGCGACACCGGCGGATATCGACGTGTCAATACGGCACAGGACGCGACCGAGACGCTGCTGGACCATTGGCCGATTAGGGACGGTGAGGCGTACCTGACCGCGATCCAGGCATGTCTCGACGCGATCATGGAACGCGCTCACCCGCAGGCGGCCCGGAACGCCTTTATCAAGGCGGCGGAGGAAGCTGGGCTATCTCTGTTGCAGTGAGGTCAGGCCGAGGCGTTCAGGCTCTTACGCCACGGTGGCGGCACCTGCAGCCTTGAGGATCAGTGTAATAGTGTTGCGGGCGATGCGCTCGAGTTCGGGCCGGGCCGTGCCGGCACGGGCGCGCTGCGCGAGGCTGTGCTGCAGGGCGGCGAGCATGTCGGCGATAGCATCGATGTCGGTCGCGGGTGGTAACTGGGCGTCATCGCGCGCCGCCGCGATCCGATCACGGAACCGCGCATCAGCGCGTCCGATGGCGGCAAACAGTTCGGCGCCGATCACCGGGTCGGCTGTGGCCTCGCCGGTGATGACACTGAGCACGGGGCAGCCGAGTGGGCGATCGTCACCTTCCGAATAGATGGCGACAAGTATCAGGAAATAGCCATTGAGCGCCCTTGCGAGCGAGGGTTCGTCGAAAAGGGCACGGTTCCAGCGTTCGGCGCTGTCCTCGACATATTGTGTGACCGCCCGGAGGTAGATGCCGTGCTTGTTGCCGAAGGCGGCATAAAGACTCGGCCGAGCCATTTTCGTTGCCTCGGATAGGTGGTCGAGCGATGTGGCGGTATAGCCGCGACGCCGGAATTCGAGGAGTGCGGCGCCGAGCGCAGCCTTGGCATCGTATTGGCGTGGGCGCCCGCGGGCGGACTTTTCGTTCATTTTTGTACCGTATCGCAATAAATTCATTGCGCCATATTTTTGTGCGAAGTAGTCTAAAAATCAGCGGCACGGAAAGCAACCCCTCTGGAAGCAAAGGCTGGCGGATAGGCGCGTGCATTGCGCCCTGCAGCGCTCTGGGCCGCATGCGCAAGCGGGGAGCGCGGTTTTTCTTCGCCTCGATAAAAGGGACAATCGATGACTGACAAAATCCGCATCGGCATTAACGGCTTCGGACGCATTGGCCGGACCGTTCTACGGGCTGCGATGACGCGCGACGACGTCGAGATCGTGGCGATCAACGATCTGCTGCCAACCGATCATCTCGCTTACCTCCTCAAATACGACAGCGTGCATGGCGGCTTCGGGTGCAGCGTATTCGCCGCGGCCGGCGCCCTCGATATCAATGGCAGCAGAGTCAGGGCCTTCAGTGAACGGGAGCCAAGCGCGATCCGTTGGGGCGAGGTGGGCGTTGATCTCGTCGTCGAGTCTACCGGCTTCTTCCTGACAAAGAAGGCAGTGGAAGGACACCTTGCTGCTGGCGCCGGCAAGGTACTGCTCTCGGCACCGCCAGAGGACGACACGCCGGTCTTCGTGATGGGCGTCAACGCGATCGACTATGCCGGAGAAAACATTGTCTCGAATGCCTCGTGCACGACGAATTGTGTCGCGCCGCTCGCCAAGGCGTTGAACGACGCTTTCGGCCTCGAAGAGGCGCTGATGCTG
>DASVPC010000215.1:0-16388 GCA_036383055.1 Rhizobium sp.
GTTCGGCTCGACGGATGCAGCAAGACGGTTTGCGTCGGTATGCTGCCGGTTGGTCCCGTACTGCGTGAACAGATTTCAAAAAGCGCGGCACCCACAATCTCCTATCCGACGATGGATGGGCAGACGATCAGCGTAACCGCAACCCTCAAGGGCCTTTCCACCGCCGTTAAGGCGATCAAGTGACGGATAGATTTTCAATGAACCAGCAATCAATCCACGATCGAATTATGTCCCGGAGCAAGGACGGCGCTGCCGTTCAGAGCGCAGACGACAGCCAAGCAAAGCCGCAGCGGAACTGGTGGAAAGCGACGGTTCTTTCGTTGCTCGCAATCTCCGTTGTCGGTGCCGCCGGCTACGCCGCCTTGCGCTACAATGTGGTTGAGAACTTCATATCGCAGCCGGCGGTTGCCGGGACGAATGACGCCAATCCGGCGCTGCCGGATACGCCGTTTCTGCAGCACACCAAGCAGGCTGGCTTGCAATCCTGCTCCACCGTCTTTCCGGTTCTCGGAGAACTACTGACGAACGGCACCCAATACAATGTCCAGTCGGTCTGGAACAACGAGGCGGCTGACAAGCATGCGGTCCAGGCGCTCGTGGGTATGAACTATACCACACAAGGCTATAGCGGCCCGGCGGCCGGCGTCGTCTTCGCGGCACCCGTCGCATCCGGCTGCGAGGGCTCAATGGTTCGTGTCGCACCGTTTACCGCCTCTTGCCCTGATATTTCGGCCAAGTTTCCGAACGGAAGCAAGCTCGTCAACAATCTCGGGCAGGTCGGCGTCTACGAACTGGCCAATAATGGAGGCGACGCGATGCTTCTGCCGACCGGAAACGGCTGCATCGTCATTTCCGTGGCTTCGGCGGCAGGAAAACAAGGAAACGCAAAATGAGATCGAGATTCATCATCGCAGCAATCGGTATGTTGTTTGTCTCCGCAGGGCAGCTGGGCGCGGCTGATCTCTTTGCGCCAGAGGAGGCGCCGGTCCCGCCGCCTCAGGAAGAGCGCGGCATCTGGGCGGCGATCGCCTATTCTACGCCCGATGAAAAGCATGGCTTTTTCTGGGGTGCGGACAAGCGGCAGGAAGCCATGGATATCGCGCTCAAGCATTGCGAGCGGGACGGCGGCAGCAAGTGCACCGTGGTCACCGTCTTCCGCAATCATCGGCATTGGGATGACGACGACAATACCGGCTTTCCCTACAATCATTGCGGCGCGCTCGCCATCAGCAAGGAAGAAAACAATCGCGTGACACCGTGGAGTGCAAATTCGGCACCGACGCGCCGGGAAGCCGAAGACCTTGCCCTCAAGGCATGCGAGCGCTCGGGGACCCAATGCAAGGTCCGTGAGTGGGTGTGCACATGATGTGCTGATAATCTTTAGCACCGCCAGGACTGAAGCCTCGGAGGCCGGATTTCTGGCGGTCATTGCGGACCTAGATCTCCCGTCCGTCACCACCTTGCGGCAGAATCGAAGACCTGTCCTCCTCCAAATGGAAAGACGTATCCCTTTGTCCACCTCGATATTGATTTCTCTTCATCAGATCATTGCCCGCATGCCCCGTGTGAAGTTCGCTCTTCTTTGTTCGAGCATCGCGTTCGGTCTTGTTCCCACTGCCTTTGCCCAATCGGCCCTGCCAAACGGCGCATCGACCCTGCAGGAGACCTATCAGGACTGGCGTGTTGCATGCGGCCAGCGCGACAAGGCGCCGGCATGCGTGATTTCCCAGGATCAGACGCAGCAGAACGGCCAGAGACTGCTGGCCGTCGAGATGCAGATACGTCCCGATGGTAGCGCCGTTGCAACGCTTCTCCTTCCGTTTGGCATCGTCCTCGACTCCGGCGTAACGCCGAATGTCGATGATCAGCCATCTCTAAAGCCTGTGCGTTTTCGCACCTGTTTGCCGACAGGATGCATCGCCTTGCTCCCGGTCGATGCCGCGACGCTTGCCAAGTTGCGGACTGGCTCGCGCCTCAATCTCAGGGTTACCGCGGATGCGGACAAGCCGCTGAGCTTTCCGATATCGCTGCAGGGTTTTTCGGCCGCTCTCGATCGTGTTGCCGCCCTGAGCCCCAGGTAGGTCGCAGGGGAAACAGGTCAAACCGCCTTTCTGGGTTCGAGCCGCAAACCCTGCAGCCGCAAGGCGAGTATGTTGCCGATTAGCAACGTTGCTGACGCAATATGTATAAGATTGAAATTGTGATTTCCCGCAGACCGAGTGCTAGTTGACGTCTGCAACGAAGCAGACCAGAAAGCGAACAGCAGCACTTCGCCCCCAAGGTGCCGCCTTACGACAACGATGATCTGCCGACGAGCAAAACCCAGTTTGCCCGCCAGGATAATTTTGCCTTGAAGGATGGTTTGCATGGCGCATGACACTTTGATCGGCACGACTTTCGCAAAGCGTGCCGCACTTACAATTCTCCTATCCTCCGTCCTTTATGCTTCCTCCACCCTTGCCCAGGACACCGGCCAGCAGCCGGCCGCGAGCGGTAATCCTCCAGCGGCAGGTGCTGCCGCGCCCGCGACGCAAAGCCCCCAGGCTGCACCTCAGCAGCCGGCTTCGCCTCCCGCGAAAGTAACGAAGTTCGACGATTGGTATTATCGTTGTATCGACGGCAAGGCTGCCGACGGATCGGCTGTATCGAGCTGCGAGGTCGCGCAGATCGCGACGGTGAAGCAGGGCGATCAGGACGTTAACGTGCTGACGCTGGCGATTGCCAAGACGCCTGCATCGCCGAATGCGGCGACCACCGCAAAGAAGGGCGGCAAGGCTCCGGCCGCCGACCTCGTCCTGACGGCGCTGGTGCCCCTTAACATGTATCTGCCGGCTGGCTTGAGCATCGATGCCGGCGATAAGCAGGCGGTGCAGCTTGCCTATCGCAACTGCAACCAGGCCGGCTGCTGGTCACAGCAGAAGCTCGACGCCAAGGCGCTTGCCGCGTTGCAGAAGGGCACTGACGGCACGGGCCATGTACAGCTAATGAATGGCCAGAAGGTCAACATCAAGTTCTCGCTCAAGGGCCTGTCAGCGGCGCTGGATGAACTGCAGAAGCCAGCATCCAACTAAAACAAGCCGGATAAGCCTCATGACCTTAGGCTGGCGGTCTGTTTCCGCCTTCACGAGACCCATCCTTGTCGCCCTGCTGGTCTCGGTATCAGCCGGATCGGGGGCCTTCGCGCAGCAATCGCCGGCCGACGATTTCGCGCGCCGGCAGGCCGAGCAAAACGAACGGCAGCGGCTGGACGCCTTGAAGAGGATTACGCCGAAGCCGGGGGCAGCAACAGCGCAGGAACCGGCAGCCAAGGCGCCGGCTGGCGGCCCCTGTTTCGCCGTTACCCATGTCGAGGTCGAAGGCGTCAAGCGCGTTTCCGCCGCGTTGGTCGACAAGGTTATCGCTCCCTACCGGAACAAATGCGTCGGTGTCGGCGAGATCAACACGCTGCTGCGCGATCTCACATTCCTCTATCTCGATACGGGCTTTGTGACCTCGCGCGTCTACGTGCCGGCGCAGGATATCGCCAAGACGAAGGTACTGCGGTTGGTGGCGGTGGAAGGCACGCTGTCGGACATCTACATTAACGGTAAGCCCGCGCCGGGTTCGGGCGTGCTGGCAACGGCCTTTCCCGGCATGAAGGACCACATCCTGAACCTGCGCGACATCGAGCAGGGGCTCGATCAGATCAACCGGCTATCCTCCAACAATGCCAAGACGGCGATGCTGCCCGGCAAGGACGATGGCAGCTCGATCCTCAACATCAAGAACAAGCCGGATCACCCCTGGCACTTCAGTGCCGGCAACAGCAATCTCGGTCAGGAGCAGACCGGTTATTCGAAGACCTCCGCCTCGCTCAGCTACGACAACCTCTTCGGGATCAACGATCAGCTCGGTTTTTCCTATGAGCATAGCGGGCCGAACTATCCCTGGGGTGACGACGGACACGGCAAGAGCGATAGTTATTCCGGCAATATCAGCGTCCCCTATGGCTACTGGACGTTTTCCGGAAACGGCTCGTGGTACGGCTACGACAGTTCGGTGCCTGGTAATTTCGGTGAACTGCGCACCTCCGGCAATTCCAAGCAGCTTGGGTTCAGCGCCGACCGGGTGATTGCGCGGGACAAGGATTCGATCACCACGCTCAATACTGGCCTCTCCTACAAGGAAACCAACAATTTCCTGCTCGGCAGCAAGATCGAAGTCGGCAGCCGCAGATATACGGTCGGCAATCTCGGCCTTTCGCATTCGCGCCGCATGCTCGGCGGCCTCTGGGTTTTCGATGTCTCCTATGAGCAGGGGCTGAACCTCTTCGACGCAGTCGATCAGGGAGATGCCGGGGCAGGGGATGCGAACCCGCGTTTCTCGAAGTTCACCGGCACCATCACGCTCAACCGCCCTTTCGAGCTGGCCGAACAAAGATTCGAATTGGCTTCGATCCTCACCGGGCAATATTCGCCCAACAATATGTTCGGTGCCGAACAGATATCCATCGGCAGCTACGCCAATGTGCGCGGCACCCGCGAGACGCTGCTTTACGGCAATGATGGCTTCTTCTTCCGCAATGATCTGAGCTGGCGCACGCGGCCTTGGGCCGACAATGCCGCGCTGGTCCAGGCTATCGGCGAATTACGTCCCTATATCGGCCTCGACTACGGCCGGGTCGCCTCACAGGCGCGCTTTCAGATCAATGGTGGCGACATGCTGAGCTGGACAGTCGGCGCCAAACTCGCCGGCGGGCATCTCAATCTCGACATGGGCTATTCCGACGTCTTCGCCGGCACGATCGATCGACATGATGCCGGACTGTTTTTTGTAAGCACTTCGGTGCGGTGGTGAATCAGAGGATAATCAAGATGAAGAACAGTAATAAAAAGTTGCATCGCGGCACGATCAAGTCTCTGCTTGTTGCTGCCCTTGTGGGTTCCGCTGTCGGGGCCGGATGCACGACGCAAGCTCCACGCCTCACTGCAGCGCTTGCTACAGCCAGCATAGCCGATGTCCGCATAGAAGCGGCGCCCGATCTGAGGATGGGATCACCTCTGTTGAACGGTGACACGCGTGAATCCCAGGTCGCACTTGTGTCGCGCGTCCTGCAGCAAAGACTTGCGCAGGATCTCAAGGGCTATCCAGGGGGTAAAATTCCCGCGAGGTTGATTGTTACCCTTCATGATCTGGATGTGGCGTCGGCTCCCGGCAGGATTATCGCAGGTAACAACAGCTTTATCGATGGAACCGTCCGCCTGGAGGACATCCGCACCGGCAAATTAATCGCGCAGGCCCAGGAGATACGCGCCAACGACATGACAGTCCGCGGTGATGGACTAGCTCTCATTCCTGCGATGGTCATCAATGCGGCTGTCACGCCCAATCAAACCGCAGTGGCAACTCAACTGGCCGAAACGTTTATGAAGCAGGTGAAGGCGTGGCTGACGCCACGAAAGTAGTCGTCCGAAAACCCGAAGCGGGCAGGAAACGTTCACCGGGACAGGGCGATGACTAGGACATCGGCAGATATTTCAAGTGACGAAAATGACAAGGTAAGTGTCAGTCCCCTAAGCAGATTCGCCCGTAAAGCAGTTGTGATTCTGCTAAGCTCGCTCCTCGTCTTCCAGCCGCTGATTGCTAACGCGCAGTTTGTTTCGGCAAGCGGGACGGCGCCGGTCGCCAATCAGCCGGGCGTCGGTTCCGCCCCGAACGGCGTTCCGCTCGTCGATATCGTCACGCCGAAACTTCAAAGCCGGTCATACTGGTTCAGGCGTTCTTCCGAGAAGACGCTGGTGAATACGCCGAGCTGTCCAGAAGCATGGAGCAATCACTATCTTTTGGCATGCCTACTTCAGATGAATTGAGCATTCTGGGAAATCGAATATTCCCTATGCTGCCGAAGTTTTACGCGAACTATGACCGAAAAATATTTATGCACATGGTGCGGGGTCGTTCATACGAGGCCGTGGTTCTGGACGGCTGGTGGGGGAAGGTGATTTTGAACATATGATTCCCACCTCGCACCATTACTGGACCGGAAGCAGCAACGAAGATTCTTGGGCTGTGACGAACTTCTCAAATTTCTAAAGCTGGATGGCGGATCATCGCCGAGAACCATAATGCCCCCGGGGTATGCTGCTCAACATGGCATACTGCCGCCAGAGTAATGCGAAACTGCGACTATAAAGCCTTTGGCCCCATTTTCAGCGAGCCACGACCAATATGAACAAATCAAAGCGACGCGGACCTCAGCAGCCCCCAGTTCGAACTCCCTCAAGTCGGATTTAGCCTGTTCCAATAATGAAACAGGCTAAATCCGTAATCGATCATTTAGTACGTGCGATCAGAGCACGCTGACATTCTCGGCCTTCGACTTTCCAGTCTTACGATCTTGGCCCAGTTCGTAGCTTACCTTTTCACCTTCTCTGAGCGAACCGCCCCGCTGCAGAGCGGAAACGTGTACGAACACATCCGTTCCACCATTCTCGGGGGTAATGAAGCCAAATCCCTTGTCTTCATTGAAAAACTTAACAGTACCAGTCGGCATAACACTTCCTCTTCACTTCCACGGCCATTTAGCGCGCGCGCCGACCTTATAGCGCATAGGCCCTGTCGGCTACAAGGAGGCGAGCTTTTTCCAAGACAGATGCAGTCTCAGGTTTCTATATCGGTCGGAAAATCAACGTATTCGTGATCGCTGCCGCTGTAACAGGTCTCACGATCTGCTCGACGACATCCACAAATCGGTCAGAAAAGGTGCCGCCTGTCGTATGCGAACGACGATTCCGCGCGCCATGCCGCGGGTCTTTGCATCAATTCGCGGCTCGGCAGCAAGCCCGTCAGAGACCTTTCGCCCCGAATACTCAACGTTCGATGACGAGGTCGCTGAGCGGCCGGGAGCAGCAGGGGAGGAAGAAACCTGCATCGATCTCCCGCTGGCGTATTCCGCCATTGTGGCTCATGTCGACGGAACCGGAGGCGAGCTTCGACTTGCAGGTGCCGCAGACACCGTTCGCACAGGATGACGGTATTCTCACTCCAGCCTTCTTCGCGCAGGAGAGCACGGTCTGTTCACTGGCCACCTCAATGCTACGGGACTGCTTCGCGAATGTGACCTGAAAGGTCTTTGTGGCCGCCCGTTGAACGGTTGGAATTGCCGGGTCGTCGATAAACGCGGCGTCAAAACTTTCCTCGAGATAGTTTGCATCAGCGACGCCGAGTTCGGTGGCGATGCGGCGCGCCGCGGCCATGAACGGGGCAGGACCGCAGCACATCACGGTTCGATCCGCGATATCGGGAACCGCAAGCCGCACATAGTCGATCGAAATCCGGCCGCTCAGACCTGGCCAGGACGGTTCACCCGCCACGCTTTCCGGAAGAAAATGCAGGCGAAGGCCTTTCAGCTTTCGCGCGATGCAAGCCAGCTCATCGCGGAAGATCAGGTCCGGCGGCGTGCGGGCTGCATGCATGAAGACGACGTCGGCGGGATCGCAACTGTCTGCGAGATCGCGCACCATCGACATCACGGGCGTGATGCCGGAGCCGCCGGAGAGCAGGAGAAGTTTGCGGCTCGGTGGCCGGACGAAATGGCCAAGCGGGCCGTTCGCCGTGATCGTTGCTCCCGGGGTGAGCGTGTCATGCAGCCAGTTGGAAATTCTGCCGCCGGGAACTCGTTTCACCGTCACGGAAAACGCATTGGTTCGGTGTGTCGAGGAGGAGATGCTGTAACATCTGCTTTCAACATCGCCATCGTGTTCCAGGTTGAACAGGAAATATTGGCCCGCCTTGAATGCGAAGCGCTTCCCGTCGCGGGACGCGAAGGTGAATGTCTTGACGTCGTGCGTCTCTGTCTGAACATCCAGACATATGAGAGCGTCGTCTTCGTCCGGGTTCCAGATGTCGTGAAGGACAGCGGTCGGGGCTGGAATCTGCGGGCTCCTAGTATCCATGGGCGCGCATCCGATCGATGTACCAGGTGGCGAACTTGTCGAGATTCGTCTCCGAAAACCGCGAATAGGGTCCCGGCTGATAGGCAGGGTCGAGGGTGCCGGCATGGGAACGCGCAACGAGGTCGGCGTCCTGATCCGTGGTTGCGATCCATACGTCCGTCAGCTTGTCGAGATCGTAGTCCACCCCTTCGACGGCGTCCTTGTGCACAAGCCACTTGGTTCTGACCAGCGTTTTGCCGGCGGAGAGTGGGATGACGGTCGCCACCACGGCATGGTCGCCCATGAAATGGTTCCAGCTATTGTGGCCCCACAGATGCGTGTCGCCGAGATCCTTGCGGGTCATGCGGCCCAGCAGCTTCGAGGATGCCGCCGTGGCGTCGTGGGTCTGGGATTCGCCGGCTCCGGCGATGATCAGGCGCTGGGTCCTGAAGTTCGTAGCGCAGTCGCCGAGCTGTTCGACGGCGGTTGAGGGATAGCCGTCTGCCTCCCATGCCTTTGTACGCCCCTCATAGAGCCTGGAATGCTCCTCCGCCTGCTCGCGATCCTCGGGGCTTAGGGTCTCGGGATCGAAGCCAAAGTCGAGATCGACGAAGGAGACGCAGAGCTCCGGATGATTTGCCGAACAGTGGTAGCATTCGCGATTGTTCTCCATCGTGAGCTTCCAGTTGCCGTCCTCGATGACATCGGTCTGATAGGCGACCTTGGCGTTGCGGATATCATAAGGGGCGAGGCGTTCGGTCATCGTCTGCTCAAGGAGAGCAATGTCTTCGGGCGGATTGTCGGAAAGGCACACGTAGATCAGCCCGCCGATCGACCTGAAGGTGACGGATTTCAGGCTGTGACAGTCCTTGTCGAAACCCTTGCCCATATGCGGTGCATAGCTGAGTTTTCCCGTCAGCTCGTAGGTCCAGGTGTGGTACGGGCACACGAGCTTCGAGACGATCGTCTTGCCCGGATTAAGCAGGCGGGACCCGCGATGGCGACAAACATTGTGCAGAACCCGGAGGTCTCCGTCATCGTCTCGAAGAAGGATGAGGCTCGTCTTGCCGATATCAATGACGGTGGCGTCGCCCGGTTCCGGCACGTCGCAGTCGACGCCGACGCAGATCCAGTGCTGATGAAAGAAGACGTCGAGGTCCGCTTCGAAAACGTCTTCGCGGGTGTAGAGACCCGCCGGCAATGAATGCCCGTCGGTACGGGCGGCGAGCAGCGCCGAAATGGAAGAAGGAAGCCTGTTTAACATGATTGCCTCTTATGCGTGAGTATTCGCAGATTGCCCTTGCAGTGCCGGCTCTTCAACAGCATTTAATATTGCATTGACATAACTCAATGTAATGCGAAGGGCATTCGAGATGCAGTTTCGGAGACGGCTTCCATCGCTGACAGCCTTGCTCACCTTGGAAGCCGTCCTTCGAAGGAAAAGCTTCACCCTGGCCGCGGGCGAACTCGGCGTCACGCAGGCGGCCGTGAGCCGGCAGATCGCGACGCTGGAGGAGGAGCTTGGTCAGCCATTGTTCCTGCGTAAGCATCGCGCGATCGAGCCAACGGCGGCATGCCTCACGCTGGGAGCGACGTTGGCTCAGAGCTTCGCGAGCATCGCCGAGAGCGTCGAAGCGATCAAATTGTCCGCCCAGGATGTTGTCACCATCGGAGCGACGGTGGCGTTTTCTTCATTCTGGCTGCTTCCACGACTTGCTGATTTTCGCCGTCTCAATCCCGGTATTCAGGTGCGCGTCGTCTCGCAGGATGACCGGATCGACCTCGACGGCGGTGAGATCGATATCGTCATTCGCTATGGCCTGCCGCCCTTCAGCGACGGAACCGTCATTGCCTCTCAAGGCGACATCATCATGCCTGTCTGTTCTCCGGACTATCTGAGAAACCGAGCGGCGGGTCCGCTGTCGCCATCGGACGAGTTCATCGAGACGGAGGTTCCCGATCGGTCGTGGGTTTCCTGGGGACGGTGGCTTGGAGAAAGAGGAACGGTCTTCGACATCAAGCCGTCACTTCGGTTCAATCACTACACGGAGGCGATCTCCGCGGCGCGCGCCGGACAAGGGGTTGCACTTGGCTGGGGAGTCCTGGTCCGCACATTCCTGAATGATGGGACACTGGTGCCGCTTGATGAAACAGAATTTGCGGCGGAGGGCCGCTACAATGTTCTGCTGCCACTGAAGGGAAGGCGTACGCTTGCCCGCGATCGCGCCGCGGCGTGGCTTACCGCTGCGTTGCACGGGTAAACGGCGAGCGATCAGGCTCCCGGTGGGTGATGTCTGACGTGCTCGGACCACTCACGTCGGGTCTTCGATTTGTGGCCTGATGACTCTCAGGCCACCCCTTGCGATCACGGCTGGTTCACTGCGCTGCGACCGCCGGAGGAGCAGAGGTGTGCGAATTGACCATGGCGCCCGCGAGTTCGCGCAAATTGACCAGCCCCAATGCCTCTCCCGCAGCCGAGGTCACCACGACATCGCCTTCCGGCGTGGAGGTCAACAGTCGCATGGCCTCTTCAACCGTCGAGCCGGCGGCAATCCTGGTTCCGCTCGAAGCCATACCCGCCTGAAAAGGTCTCATGACAGCCTCGACATGGACGACCCGGCCGCGATTGACCTCCTTGACGAAGTTGGCGACGTATTCGTCGGCTGGGTGCAGGACGATATCCTGGCTGGTGCCTTGCTGGATGATTTCGCCGTCACGCAGGATGGCGATCTGGTCGCCGAGGCGAAGCGCTTCGTCGAGATCGTGGGTAATGAAGACGATGGTTTTCTTGATCTCTTTCTGGATGTCGAGGAGAACCGTCTGCATGTCCATGCGGATCAGTGGATCGAGTGCCGAAAAGGCCTCGTCCATCAGCAGGACCGGGGCGTCGTTGGAAAGAGCGCGGGCCAGGCCGACGCGCTGCTGCATACCGCCGGAGAGCTGGTTGGGATACTTCTGCTCGAAGCCCCTCAACCCAACCCGCTCCAGCCATCGCATGGCGACATCGCGAGCCTTCGACCGATCGATGCCCTGGACTTCGAGGCCGAAGACCGTGTTGTCCAGGACGTTGCGATGCGGTAGCAGCGCAAACTTCTGGAAGACCATCGCTGTCTGGTGACGACGAAAGGTGCGAAGCTCGGCTTCGTTCATCTTGACGACATCGGCTCCATCGACCAGCACTTCGCCGGCCGTCGGGTCGATCAGTCGGTTGATGTGCCGGATGAGGGTCGACTTGCCCGAGCCGGAAAGACCCATGATGACCTGGATGCAGCCCGACGAGATCTCGATATTGATGTCTCTCAGGCCCAGCACATGTCCATGTTTTTCGTTCAGCTCGGCTTTCGTCAGCCCTCTCTGAACGGCATCGACATGAACCGCCGGATTGGGACCGAAAATCTTGTAGAGGTGGCGGATCTTGATCCCGCCGAAATGTTGATCAGCCATGGACGATCTCCCGATGCTTCTGGAGCCTTTTGCCATAGGCTTGGCTGACGCGGTCAAAGATGACGGCGATACCGACGATAGCAAGGCCGTTGAACATTCCCAAGGTGAAGTATTGGTTGGCGATCGCCTTCAGGACAGGCTGGCCGAGGCCTTGCACACCGATCATCGAGGCGACGACGACCATCGCAAGCGCCATCATGATGGTCTGGTTGATGCCGGCCATGATCGTGGGCAGCGCGAGAGGAAGCTGAACCTTGAAGAGCTTTTGTGCGTTCGAGGTTCCAAACGCGTCGGCAGCTTCCAGCACGTCCTTGTCGACAAGACGGATGCCGAGGTCGGTCAATCTGATCATCGGTGGGATGGCGTAGATGACGACGGCGATCAGGCCCGGCACCTTACCGATCCCGAGCAGCATGACGACCGGGATCAGGTAAACGAAGCTCGGCATCGTCTGCATCACGTCGAGGATAGGATTGATGATCCTTTGAACTGTGTTGGAGCGCGCCATCAGGATTCCGATCGGAATGCCGATGGCGATCGACAGGATGGTGCAGACGAAGATCATCGAGACCGTCCGCATGGTGTCGTCCCACATGTCGAAATAGCCGATCAGCAGCAGAATGACGAGACAGCCGAATACGATCTTCAGGCTGCGCGTCGCAAACCAGGCGATCATAAGAATGATCAGAGTAATTATTGGCCACGGCGTTTGCGTCATGAAGCGATCGGCGGCAATCAGAAAGCGTTGCAACGGTGAAAACAGGCTTTCGATCGTGTCGCCATAAGCGCGCGTAAAGCCGCGAAAGCCATCGTCTATCGCCTTCTTCAGATTCCGCAGCGCGTCATCGTCCATGTGAGGAAATTTATAAAACCATTCCATTCGGTTCCCCTTCTTTGTGCAAGAAGCCGCGGGCTTAGTCTTTTTGATTTTGTCGGCTGTTGAGAGGCGGTGCGCTTTCGCGCACCGCAGGATAGACGTTTACAGGGCAGCTTCGATCTTCTTGGCTGCTTCCGGCGAAACCCACTTCGTCCAGACGTCCTTGTTTTCCTTCAGGAAGTGTTTGGCACCATCTTCGCCGCTTGCCTGATTGTCGGTCATCCAGGCCATCAGCTTGTTGACGGTCTCGTTGCTCCACGAGCGCTTCGCGAGGTAGCCCATGACTTCGGGGCCGACCTTTTCAGAGAAGGGCTTGGCCGTGAGGGTCACGATCTTGTCGATCGGCCATGCATTCGGCTTCGGGTCCGGGCAATCCGCGACGGTGTTGCAGCGCTTCCACTCAGCGGCGTCAGCAGGAACGCCTGCCTCCAGCTTCACCATGGGATACTTGCCGAGCAGAGCGGTGGGCGCCCAGTAGTAGCCTACCCATGCCTTCTTGCTTTCATAAGCCTTGGCGATCGAGCCGTCGAGACCGGCAGCCGATCCTGTGTCCACCAGCGTGAAGCCGGCCTTTTCCGCCCCGAAAGCCTTGTAGAGCTGCGAGGTGACCACAGTGCCGCCCCAGCCCTGCGGGCCGTTGAAGATCGCGCCCTTTGAAGGATCTTCGGGGTCCGGGAACAGTTCCGGATGCTTCAGGAGGTCTGGGATGGTCTTGATATCGGGATGGGCGTCCGCAAGGTACTTCGGGATCCACCAGCCCTGATTGCCGCCGTCCGGCAGCGGGGAGCCGACCGCGATGATCTTGCCCTCTTCGGTTCCTTTCTTCACGACCTCGGGAAGCAGATCGATCCATGCTTCCGGCGCGATGTCCGGTTGACCTTTCTCTGCCATGGAGGTGATTGTCGGGACGGTGTCGCCGACGGTGATTTCAGCCTGGCAGCCGTAACCTTCGTTCAGGATGATCTTGTCGAGATTGGAAAGAACCTCGGCGCTCTGCCAGTTCATGCTGGCGATGGTGACGCTGCCGCATTCGGCGGCGCTGGCAAAGGAGGCTCCTCCAAAGAGGCCGGATATCAGGATTGTGGACGCAAGCAATTTTTTCATTTTCGTTCCCTTTATTGTGCGGCCTTCAGAACTGAGCGGGGCACCGCAAAAACACCCACCCACAGGTTGTCAGGAAGCGTCTCCCATACTTACCGATTTCTTGAACGCAGCTGATAGCCCGTTCGCGACGGATGTGTCGAAGCCTGCGGCACGCATGCCTTCAATTGCCGCCGCGGTTGTGCCGCGGTAGTCGAGAAAGGCTCTAACAATGTCGTCGGGACAGTCCTCGCGATGCTCGATCAGACGGCCGGCACCCGCCAGCACCGTCGTGACCGCCCGCCGGGCGATCTCTTCGGACAGCCCATAGGCAATCGCGTCATGCATCATCGCCGATGCCAGCAAGGCGGGAAAAGCCGGTCCGGAGCCGGAAAGGCCGGTGAGGTAGTCGATATCCGTCTCGCTTGTGACTTCGTCCTGCGACCCGCAAGCGTCGAATATGGCCCTAACGATGGCCCGGTCACCGTCGTTCACTGCGCTTGAGGCGATCCAGGGTGTGTAGGATTTCCCGACTTCCGCGCCAGCGTTCGGCAGGGAACGGATCACGCGACATGTATTGTGCCGGTCCGAAAGCGCACGCAGACGGATCCCCGCCATGACGGAGATGACGAGCTTGCCATTCGCGTCCGCCGCCAGACCACTCCAGTCGGCTGGACGGACGGCGAGAATGACCACATCCGACCGATCGACGAGTGCCTGGTTGTCCGTCGTCCAGACAGTATTTGCAAAACGTTGCGGCTGCTCCTTGCGATAGGACAGCGAGAGCCTGTGCGGCTCGACCAGCCCGGTGTCTAGGAGTGCACCGGCAATGGCTCCACCGAGCCAACCGCCGCCACCGACAATGCCAATTCTCAAGGAGCCATCCATATCCGCGCTCCTCCTAGTCAGGCTTGTAGCTGTGCCGGGAGAAGAAGCGATCAAGCTCCCTCTGCTGCGGCATCTGACCTGTGTAAATCCCGATGTATTCGGGAATTCGTTTCATGCGGACCGCGAGGTCTTCCTGTGATTGCATGGAGATATAGCCGATCTGCACCAGGTAGGTCGTTCGCGCTCTGACGTCGGCGTTAATCTCGGAGTTGCCGAAGCGAACGAACATGCGCTTCAGGGCTTCGAGGCGCATCTGATCGGCTTCTCGAACCTGTTCGAGGATCTCGCTGGATTGCAGCGCCCAACTGCGGATCGCAAATTCGAACTTCGCGTCAAACAGCTCGTTGTTGAGCCAGCAATCGAAAACGTTGAGCATCGCCTCTGCTAGCGATTCCGCATAAGCCTCAGACTGTTTGACGATGCCGCCGGTATTCTTATCGCGCCACCGCGCAACGAGGGCGGCCAGCAGCTCCTCGCGGTCCTTGAAAAACCAGTAGAAGCTTGTCCGTGACAGGTTGAGCTTCTTCGCCAGTGGGAGAATCTTCACCGAATCCACGCCGGAATCGAGCAGGGCCTGGTAGGCGGCCTCGAGCCACCCTTCCTGCGATCCTCGCCAACCGGTGTCGTTCAACGTCTGATCCATAGATGACGTCGTAACAAATTGTCAGCGTCTGCACAATAAGAATGTACATATGTGTCAACAAGAATGACGTATCTGTTTTCATCGTTGACACATGTGTACATTGCACTTAGCGTCGGCTCCGGAGTTTTTATTCCGGAGCATGTCCATGTCGAACGATCCCCTCCTTCAGCCCTATAAACTCAAGCATCTAACCCTGCGGAACCGCATTATCGTCACCTCCCACGAGCCGGCCTATCCGGAGGACGGCATGCCGAAGGGGCGCTATCGCGCCTACACTGTCGAGCGGGCAAAGGGCGGCGTGGCGCTGACGATGACGGCGGGATCGGCCGCGGTGTCGCGAGACAGTCCTCCAGTCTTCAACAACCTGCTTGCCTACAAGGACGAGATCGTTCCCTGGGTCAGGGAAATGACGGATGCCGTCCACGAACAGGGCGCCGCGATCATGATCCAGCTCACCCACCTCGGTCGGCGCACGCGCTGGGACAAGGGAGACTGGCTCCCCGTTCTGGCGCCGTCCCATCATCGCGAGGCGGCGCACCGCGCCTTCCCGAAGAAATTGGAGGATTGGGATATCGAACGCATCATCAAGGACTTTGCCGATGCGGCGGAGCGGATGAAGGCGGGCGGTATGGACGGTGTGGAACTGGAAGCTTATGGCCACCTGATCGATCAGTTCATGTCTCCGGTCACCAATGAACTCGACGGTCCCTATGGCGGCTCGCTCGAAAACCGCATGCGTTTCTGTCTCGACGTATTTTCGGCGATACGAAAACGGGTAGGGGACGATTTCATTCTCGGCGTTCGCTACACCGCCGACGAATGTCTTCCCGGCGGAACGGACAAGGCCGAAGGCATCGAAATCTCGAGGCGCCTGAAGGAAAGTGGCCTTATCGACTACCTGAACGTCATTCGCGGCCATATCGATACGGACCCCGGCCTGACCGACGTCATCCCGATCCAGGGCATGGCCAGCGCTCCGCATCTTGATTTTGCCGGTGAAATCCGTGCGGCGACAAATTTCCCGACCTTCCATGCCGCCAAGATCCAGGATGTGGCAACGGCCCGCCACGCCATCGCCGCGGGCAAGGTCGACATGGTCGGCATGACCCGCGCCCACATGACGGACCCGCATATCGTCCGCAAAATCATGGAGAAGCGCGAAGACGATATTCGCCCTTGCGTCGGCGCCAATTACTGTCTCGACCGCATTTACCAGGGCGGCCTGGCGTTCTGCATCCACAATGCGGCGACGGGCCGCGAAGAGACCATGCCGCATGTCATTGCGAAAGCCGAGGTTCGCAAGAAGGTTGTGATCGTCGGTGCCGGCCCGGCTGGTCTGGAGGCCGCTCGCGTTGCCGCCGAGCGCGGCCATGAGGTCGTCGTATTGGAGGCCGCCAACAATGCCGGCGGGCAGATCCGGTTGACGGCGCAGAGCGAGCGCCGCCGTGAAATGATCAGCATCATCGACTGGCGGATGAGCCAATGCGAGAAACATGGCGTCGTCTTTCGCTTCAACACCTGGGCGGACGCTGAAACCATCGCG
>DASVPC010000216.1:0-7259 GCA_036383055.1 Rhizobium sp.
TCGCTGACGCCGCGTGAAGAACGCGTGCTGCGCATGCGCTTCGGCATCGGCATGAACACGGACCACACGCTCGAAGAAGTCGGCCAGCAGTTCTCGGTTACCCGCGAACGTATCCGCCAGATCGAAGCCAAGGCGCTGCGCAAGCTGAAGCATCCGAGCCGTAGCCGCAAGCTGCGCTCGTTCCTCGACAGCTAAGCGGTTTCTGCCGTTATGAAATCAAAACCCGGTTCGCAAAAGCGAGCCGGGTTTTTTATGTTAGCAACCGGTCGCAACATAGGCTCGGACCATGATGGACGCTCCGCCTGATCTCCTCGAAATCTCCATGCCAGCGCGGCTGCGAGATCTGCTCCACGATTATCGCTGGGCGGCGGACGAACTCGGACGCTCCTCGGCAAGTGTCTTTCGTCTGGAAGCCGATGGCCGGCCGCCTCTTTATCTCAAGAGTGAAATCATCAGTCCATTCAGTGAATTGGCGGGCGAAATTGCAAGGCTTCGGTGGCTTGGCACGCAGGGTCTTGCCTGCCCGAAGGTCATTGCTCATGAAACAGGCGGTGAGCGTGAATGGCTGTTGATGGACGCGCTTGGTGGCCCCGATCTCGCCAGTGCGTCTTCTATCTCCCCCTTGGAACGGGTACGGATATTGGCGGAAGCACTCCGAGATCTTCATGGGATCAGCATCGATGCCTCTCCGTTCGATCATCGATTGGGAGCAAGGATTGCGGTTGCCAAAGCCCGCATGCTCGCCGGCTACGTCGATGAGACTGATTTCGATGAGGCGCGGTTGGGGCGGTCGACGGAAAGTCTTTTTCGCGAACTCGAAGAGCGCAGGCCAGCCGTGGAAGACCTCGTCGTCAGCCATGGCGATGCCTGCCTGCCGAACTTTGTCGCCGCCGGTCAGCGTTTCGCCGGCTATATCGATTGCGGTCGTCTCGGTGTCGCCGACCGTTATCAGGATATAGCGCTGGCCTGCGGCAGCATCGTGTATAACTTCGGCGAAGCGCTGGTTACGCCCTTTCTGGAGGCCTATGGGATCTCCGAGGTGGATGTGGAGAAAATGGACTATTATCGGCTTCTGGATGAGTTCTTTTAGCTGTGGGTGTATCGGCAAAGCCGTCGGGCGATCACACAGGTGTGTTTCCCGGGCATTGCGGAGCGGCCAAGGGCCTGACAATCTGTCTTTTCGCAATTGCCTCTTTCGGGCCGCATTGTTGCCCACCATATGTCGGGTGTCTGTCGCCGCTCGGTCTATCGTTTTCGGTAAGGTTCTGATGAAATTGATATGCGTTTTCCCATCGGCTGCTCTTGTCCGGCGAGTCGTTCGCTGAGCGATGGAACAGGCTGCAACAAAGCAGGATGAGAAGATCGGGCGGGGCTTTGTCCTGTCGATCCTCCTGCATGTCGTGCTGGCGGCCATTTTCCTGCTCCGACCGCTGATGATGCCGCCGCAAGCGGCACCGGAAGACAATGTCAACGTCGAGCTTGTGCCCCAGCCGCAGGAGCAGCAGGAGAACGCAACGAAACCCAACGAACAGGCCGGCCGCATTCCAACGCCGACGCCTAAGCCGGACGAGAAGCCGCAGCAGGCGGAAGCACAGAAACAGCCGGAACAGAAGCCCGGCGATCCCAAGGCGCAATCGGATCAGCAGGACAAGGCTGAGGCTGATAAACCTGAACCTCCCGCCAGCGAGCCAAGCGCCAATCCACCTACGCCGAAGCCTGAACAGCAGGCCACGGCGGAGGAGACACCCCTTCCGGACATGAAGGGGCAGGAGAAGGACCCTTCGACCACACAGCAGGCGGATACCTCGGCGCAGGCAAATGAAGCGCCGGCTGCGAACGATGGCCAAGCCGAAGACCAAGCGGCTTCGCCGGCTGGCAAGGACTCTGATGCACAGACCGCTCAGGCCGATGCCGCATCGCCTGCCAAGAATCCTGATCCGCAACCGCAACAAACGCAGGCTACCTCATCCAAGCCCAGCGAGCAGGCCAAGGCCACTTCGCCCGTAGCCGACCCCAATTCACGCGATCCTGCCTCTATGCCGAAGCCGAGGGAGCTTGCAACGGACCAGCCCTCGGACGCGCAAGTGGCTCAGCCGGAGGCTCCGGCGACGGAGCAGGATGGTATGGACACGCAGGAGAAAGCCGCGGAGACATCTGCCCCCGAGACGGAGCAGGCGGATGCCACCGAGCCCGACCCGCAACAGCCATCATCAGCCGACAGCAAGGTTGATCCGCAAATCACCGTGCCGACTGTTTCTGGTCCTCAGTCGCAGCAACCGTCAAAGGAGCAGGCTGCGTCGGACAATAAAAGCGATCCGGCAACCGGAACGTCCTTCGTCACCGAACCCGATGTCAAATCGCAACAGCAAGCCGCCAACGCCAAATCGGGTGGAGAGAAGGGGCAGCAGACACAGGCCAAGAAACTCTATTCCGACAGCGAAATGGCCAAGCTGTCCAAAAGCGATTACGACGCCTGGAAAAAGCTGCCGCGACGCCAGCGCATTTCGTATCTTTGCCAATCGGAGGAAAAGTTGCAATTCCGTCATGACCTGAATGCGATTTCTTTCGTCAATTCTGCACTTTCGCCGGCCATGGTTTCGGACACCGGTTCCTTCGGTAACGGCCAAGCAGTTCAAACTCCCAAGGGCTGGCAGCAAGTCAAATTCACATGCCAGGTCGATGCTGATGCCTTGAAGGTGGTTGCCTTTTCGCACGCCGTTGTTGGGCGCGTCCCCAGGAGCCAGCTTGATAGGCTTGGTTTGCCCGAATACTGATCTGCCAAACAACACCCGTCCCATCACTTTGAAACAATAGTTTATTTCAGCACCAATCGAAATTCGGCCCATTTCATCATACAAATGCTCGCAGCTACGCGATTCAATTTTCCTCCCTTTGCATTGCTCAATCCAATGACATCGATCACTGCCGATTCCAAATCCTTGGCCGCCAGCCATTCCACGCTTCGTGGCGTCCTGGTGGCCTTCGCGTCCTATGCCGTCTTTGCCTTCAGCGATGCGTCGATCAAGATGCTGCATGGGATGCTGCCGTCCTATCAGGTGGCCTTCATCGGCGCGCTTTTCGGCTTCGCCGCCGTCCCGTTCCTGAAGAGGCGCGACGATGACTGGGTGGATATGGTCAGGACGTCGAACCGTCCTCTCTGGATGCTGCGTTTTGCCTGCGGCGCTACCGGCGCCATATGCTCGATCGTTGCCTTTACCAAGCTATCGATGGCGGAGGCGTTTGCGCTGCTGTTCCTGCTGCCGTCCTTCGTCACCATTCTGTCGGTCGTCTTCCTGAAGGAAGACGTGCGCTGGCAGCGCTGGACGGCGGTGATTCTCGGTTTCATCGGCGTGCTCATCGTGCTGCGGCCGGGCTTCCGCGAGCTTTCGATCGGCCACCTCTGCGCGGCAATCGGCGGCCTGGCTGCTGCGATCGGGATCGTCATCAATCGGGCGCTCGGGGCAAAGGAGAAGCGAATTTCGCTTTATGGCGCGGGCCTGTTCGGCACGCTCATCGTCAGCGGTCTTCTGATGTTTTCCGAAGTGTCGATGCCGACGGCTGGGCAATGGCTGTTCCTGGCGAGCTATGGGTTGCTTGGTGCGGTCGGCAACGTGCTGTTGATGACCGCGGCGCGCATGGTGCCGGCGAACCTCGTCGCTCCTCCGCAATATAGCCAGATGATCTGGGCAATCGGCTTCGGCTATCTTCTGTTCAACGACGATATCGACCTGCCCATGGCGTTGGGCATTGCACTTATCATTTTCTCCGGCCTGCTGACGCTGGCGCGTGAGCGCAAGCGCGGCACGCCTCTGCCGACCGCCGTCACCGCCAATACGCAGGCGGTATTGGCGACCGGGCAGGAGAGGCCGGAGGCGTGACATGTGCCTCGCCAACAGCTTTCAGCAGGGTTGAAGGGTGGGGCACATGAAGACTGGCCAGTTCAGGATGTTCAGCTCCCGTGTCGCGGGCATCAGAGCCGTGAAAGCCGAAACGGGATATAGCTTTCCCAAGCATACGCATGACCAGTTCGGCATCGGCATCATCGAATCCGGCGCCCATGCATCGCTGAGCGGGCGCGGTTTGGTGCGGGCCGAGGCAGGGGATGTCATTTGTTTCAATCCGAATGAAGTGCATGACGGCATGCCCATCGGCGAAAGCCGTGCCTGGACGATGCTTCATTTCGATCCGCCGGTGATCGGCGCTCTGCTGAACGATATCGGCGAGGGCAGGATTGGCGGCGCGGAATTTCCGTCGCCCGTCATCCGCGATAGCCAGATGGCGGCCTGTTTCAGGGCTTTGTTCCCGCTCCTGGTCGGTAATTCCGAACCACAGGACGCGCTATTGCAGGATGGGCTGCTGCTATCGCTCGTCGCGGCTGTCATGGGCGAGGGCGCGCAGACATCGCGCGATATTGCCATTCCCGCCGCGATCCGCCGTGCTCGCGATTTGATCGAGGAGGATCCGTCAGCCCCTCTGACGCTTGCCGAACTCGCTGATGCCTGCGGGCTCAGCCATTTCCAATTCCTGCGCGCATTCACCAGGGCGACGGGGCTCACTCCTCACGCCTATCTGCTGCAACGCCGCATCCACGAGGCGCGGCGGCTGATCGCGTCGGGCACCTCATTGGCTGAGGCGGCCTTTGCCAGCGGCTTTGCGGATCAAAGCCACATGACACGCCTCTTCGTGCGCAATTTCGGCATATCGCCGGGCGCCTATGCGGCAGCTGTTTGCTAGGCTTTTGCAATTTTGTTCAAGACCGGGCGATGACGACGGGCTTTTCTGCGGCGGCAAATCAGAAACGCGCAGAAGGAAAAACCATGCATTTCCGCCATTCGAACGAGATGTGGAGCGAATTCCCCGATCTGGTCCCCGGTGTGCTCTTTGTCGACGGGATCACCGCGAATGCCGACGTCACTGATCCCGTTGCAAAATTCCATACCATTGCCGAGGAGCGGCTGGCGGCGAGTTCGGAAAGCGAGATGCCGGAGATCCAGGCCTGGCGGCGTGCCTTTTCGAAGATGGGGCTGAAGCCGACGCAGTATCGCTGTGCCTCCGAAGCGCTGCTTCGCCGCTTCCGTCAGGAGAATTCGCTGCCGCAACTGCATCTACTGGTCGATCTCTGCAACGCCATATCCATCGCTTTTGCCATCCCCATCGCCATCTTCGATCTGGCGAAGATTTCGGGCGATCTCGAAGTCAGGCATGCGACAGGACGCGAGACCTATCTGACTTTCGCCGGCGAGACGGAGCATCCGGAGCCGCGTGAAGTGATTTTCGCCGATGGTGCTGATCGGGCGCATGCGCGGCGCTGGACCAATCGGCAAAGCGGCCTTTCCGCCGTTCGAGAGGATACGCGATCGGTACTGATCGTTGCCGAGGCGATGCACGAGGCGGCCGGTCATGATGTGCAGAAGCTGATCGAGACCATTGCGGCGGAGCTTGTCTCCGCCTGGGCAATCCAAGCAAAGACCAGGCTGCTCAGCCGCTCTTCACCACGTTTTGATCTCTAGCCTCATGCCTTTTTGCAGCGAAAGACCGATCGAGACAAAAACGCGGTTGACAATCGCCGTGTTCGGGCAGAGCAGGGAACTCAACTCAATATCTCATATTTCCCATGAAGATAGTTCCGCGTCGCTGAGCGTGGAGCCGAAGAAAGACCAATGGACACCCTGCAAAGCCAAGACCGGACAAGCGCGCTCGCTCATCCCGGATATCGTTCCTTCGCCGCCTCCCGCGTCTTTTCTTCCATCGGCTTCCAGTCCGTCACCGTCGCCATGGGCTGGATGATCTACGATCAAACCCATCGCGCTTTCTATCTTGGCCTGGTTGGCCTTTGTCAATTTCTGCCGATGGTGGTCCTGACCTTTATCGTCGGGCATGTTGCCGACCGGTTCGACCGGCGGCGCATCGGCCTTGCCTGCCAGCTGATCGAGGCGCTGACGGCGCTGGTGCTGGCAGTAGCCGTCTGGCAGCACTGGATTGGACCGCACGGCATTCTCGCCGCCGTTGCAGTCATGGGGGCCGCTACCGCCTTCGAGCGTCCGACCATGGCGGCGCTGCTGCCGAACATCGTGCCGCCCTCGATGCTGCAGGTGGCGATCGCCACTTCGACCTCCATGATGCAGACGGCCTTCATCATCGGTCCGTCGCTCGGCGGCCTGCTGTATGGCCTCAATCCCGTAGCGCCCTTCCTCGTGTCCGCGGTGCTCTATGTCATTGCGAGCGTCAATGTCATTTCCATCCGTGTCGAGCGGCAGCAGCCGTCCTCGCGCGAGCCGGTGACGCTGAGCTCGGTCTTTGCCGGCGTTTCCTTCATCAAGAGCCGGCCGGTGATGATGGGCACCATTTCGCTCGATCTCTTCGCGGTTCTGCTCGGCGGCGCTACAGCGCTTTTGCCCATGTTCGCCCGCGATATCCTGCATGCCGGTCCCTGGGGGCTGGGCCTGCTGCGCGCAGCACCCGCCGTCGGCGCGCTGATCATGTCGATCTGGCTGGCGCGGCGGCCGCTGCAGAGCGACGTCGGCAAGAAGATGCTGATCGCCGTCTTCATCTTCGGTGTTGCGACCGTCGTCTTTGCGCTCTCGACCAACATCATCCTCTCGGTCGCGGCGCTGTTGGTCGTCGGTGCGTCTGATACCGTAAGCGTCGTCGTGCGCAGCTCGCTGGTGCAGCTCCTGACGCCGGATACCATGCGCGGCCGCGTCAATGCGGTGAACTCGCTGTTCATCGGCACGTCCAACCAGCTCGGCGAATTCGAATCCGGCATGCTCGCCAGCGCGTTCGGTCCCGTGCTGACCGGCATTATCGGCGGTGTCGGCACGATTGCGGTGGTGCTGCTCTGGACACGGATTTTCCCGGATCTGACCAAGGTCAAGACGCTCAATGGCTGATATGCGTCGCTGAGACCACGCTAAGGACTGGGAAGTCCAGCAGGCTCACCGGTCGTCCAGGATTTGATCCAGACCGGCATCTCGTTTGAGATGATCGCCGAGGTTTAGAATATTTTCGCGCGCTGTTTTGCCCTCTGGGCGAGATCTCCGCATCCATGGGAACGTGTGCAGCAACCGGATAAATCGCTCCCCGGCACGATGCATCGATATATATTCATGAATATCTCTCATCTGTCGCACGCCTATTAATCTCGAAACTAAAAAAGAATGCGCTTGAAAATTTGCCGCGTATAATGAAGTCTTCATCGGCGATACATGAAGGATTTTCATGGGTAAGAGGCCGCTTCCGCCGTTGACCGTCTTGCAGGC
>DASVPC010000217.1:0-9771 GCA_036383055.1 Rhizobium sp.
AGCCTTGTCGACCGGCTGCATCACGAGCGGCTCGATCATCAGCGGCAGACCGTATTTGTCGCAGTCTGCGCGTACGCGGGCGATGTTCTGCACACATTGACGAAAGAGGTCCGGCTCATCGGGAAGCATGAAGAGATTGACGACGACGCAGGCCGCGTCCATCTCGATCGCGCCGATCAGCGGCTCGGATTCGTTCTGGAGCACTGCCCACATGTCGCGGTGACGCATGCGGTTATACGGGTTTCCCATGTCAACGCGCATCACCAGCGCCGGCTTGTCCTTGGCGGCAATGGTTTGCAGCAGGTCGGCCTGACCGTAATTCATCTGGATCGCATCGGGTGCTGCCGCCGCCAGGGTCTTCACGACCGCCGGCATGTCTTCGAGTCCATTCAGGAAGGACGGTTCGTTGCAGACGCCATGATCGATAGCCACGTCCAGGCAGCGACCGCCATTGAACAGCCGGTTCATCCGGACTTTGCTGTTGCTTCGCATTCCATGCTCCTTTGTTCGTTCCGTTCGGAAAGGGTGCGTTCGGTGACGCCGTGGCGGTCACGCAAGAGGGTGAGAAAACGCTCGCGCTCGGCACTCCGCTCTGCCGGCGTCCAAGCTTTTTCCGCCGCGAGAAGATCGAGCGTCGCGTCCATCATCTGCTGTGAAAGATGACCCGATATGGCAAGCGTGGTGCGCCTCAGCAGCAGATCATCGAGATGCTCGGCCGCTTCGTTGCGGATGAGAAAGATGAGCTCGCGCTCTGAATAATCCGGATGGGGCGTGGACCTGTCGGACGCCATTGCGATGAAGCCCGCAATTGCTTCGGCCTGTGTACCGTAACGGCCGAAAAGCACCGCCATGCGGCTACCTGGAATTCCCTTTTCAGTCGCCACCTGAGCGATCCAGGCAGCACGATCGAGCGGAAATTGCCGGCCGCCGCCGATCGCCCGGTCGGCTGTCGAAATTCGCCGTTCTTTCCCCAGCCGTTCCAGAGCGAGATCGGCCGCGAGTTCGCCGAACGATCGAAAGGTTGTCCACTTGCCGCCGATCATGCAGACGACCGATGGGCCGCCATCGGCGTCGTCCACGACCGTGCAGAAATGATCGCGTGGAATACGGCCGGTAAAGCTGTCGGTACTCGCCGGCAGCGGACGCACGCCCGAGAACTGGAAGCTGATTTCTTCCGGCCGGATCTTAATGTCGGGCAGAACGAAGGACAAGGATTGCAGGATGTAGTCCCGCTCGTCCGCCTCGCAGCGCACGCTATCGGGATCGTCGATGCGAATATCGGTCGAGCCGACCAGAACCTTGCCGAGATAGGGAAACAGGATGCAGATCCGGCCATCCTCGTTCTCGTAGTAGATCATATGGCCGGCGAGCGCGTCATAAAGCGCCGCATTGCCGATGATGAGATGAGATCCCTTTGTTCCGCCCATCAGAGGGACCGTCCGTGTTTCGGGTTTAAAGAGTGTGCCGTTGGTAATGTCGATCCATCCGCCAGTTGCATTGATGATGAGTGTGGGTTCGATCGTCGCCAAAGAGCCGGTGATGGTGTCCTGCACAAGATATCGGCCCTCCCCCACCGCGCGGATGTCCGCGTAGTTAAGCGCCTTAGATCCCGTGGACAGGCCGTCATCCAGCAATTCGATGCCGAGGCGTTCCGGGTGGCTGACCCAGGCGTCGTAATAGGTCGCGGAACTGCTAATGTCGGCATTGAGCGCCGGCCACTTGGCGAGCGTGCTGCGCCGTCCGCGAAACTGATGGCGCGGCATCATGGCCCGCTTGCGCGTCAGGAAGTCGTAGATGCTGAGGCCTGCCTTGATGGCGATAGCGCCGCGGCGGCTGGGCCGGCGGGTCAATCCTAAGAAGCGGACCAGTCCGTTGCCAAGCCCGGAGAAGATATCGAAGACCGGCACGGTCGTCGGCAGCGGCGCAACATAATGCGGAGCATTGCGCAGCAACCTGTCACGCTCGGCGAGCGATTCCTGTACCAGCTTGAACTCGCCGTTCTCCAGATAACGAAGGCCACCATGCACCATGCGCGACAATGCGGCGCTCGCCCCGGAGCAATAATCGTGCTTCTCGACCAGAAGCACGTCGAGCCCCTGCAGCGCCAGCTCCCGAAAGACACTGATGCCGTTGATGCCGCCGCCGATCACACACACGTCCACCTTCGGGCTCCGGCGAAGCCCGTCCAACGTCTCTTCACGATTCATGATGGTGATCCGTTACCTGTCCATATCGGTCAGTTTCGCTGAAATGGTTGTGTCGATGGCTGATCGATCATCTGCGTCCAGCCGGATGGTTCCGGCCCGGGCATTGTCGAGCGCCTGCGCGGGATTGCGCGCACCGCAAAGAGCAAAGGTGACGCCGGGCTGCGCAAGCGTCCAGGCGATGACGATCTGGGCAATGCTCGCCTTGTGCTTATCGGCAACCGGCCGGATGGCAGCTGCAAAGGCCAGCACCTTTTCACGATTGGAAACGGAAAAGCGAGGATTGCCCAGCCGTTGATCATCGCCGGAAAACACCCGGTCAGGCCCGATGGTCCCGGACAACAAACCGAGCGCAAGCGAAGAATAGCTCAGCGTCGAAACACCGTTCGCGCGCGTCAGCGGCAACAGGTCGCTCTCCATCTCCCGGTCGATCATGCTGAAACGCTCCTGGATGGCATCGAGACCCCCGGTCGCGATATAGGCTTGCAGTTCGGGAGCGCCGACATTGCTGGCGCCGATCGCCCGGATCTTGCCCGACGTCTTCAGATCTTCCAATGCCCGCATCGTCTCTTCGATCGGCGTCGTCGGATCCTGCCAATGGGTGATGTAGAGATCGATGTAATCGGTGCCGAGGCGCCGCAGGCTTTCCTCGACTTCATGGAAGATCGCATCGCGACCAAGGTAACGGTGAACCGGCCTGTCATCCTGATCGAAGAAATGCCTGCCCTTGTCGGTGTGCCACACGAGGCCGCATTTGGTGGCGATAACCGCCTTGTCGCGGCGGCCGGCAATCGCCTTGCCGATGATCTCTTCCGACCGGCCGAGGCCATAGGCCGGCGCGGTATCGATCAGCGTGACACCGGCATCCAGTGACGCCTGGATCGCGGCGATCGATTCCGCCTCATCCGTGCCTCCCCACATCCAGCCGCCGATCGCCCATGTTCCAAGGCCGACCGCCGAAGTGCTGACGTCCGAGCCGCCTATCTTGCGTATCAATTGTTGCCCGCTCATACACGTTGTCCTTCGCCATTTGCCAGCGCCAGAACGCGCGCACCGGTCGCTTCGTCGGTGACCAGCGTATCGAGATGATGACCGCGCATGACGCTGAGGATCGGGCCTGCCTTGTTCGGACCGCTTGCCACACCGATCTTCGTCGGGATCGAGGCGAACTCCGGAAGGGTCAGCGAGACCAGGGAGCGGTTGAGGCTGTAGTTACAGACGCTGCCCCGCTCATCGAGCAGATGCGCGAGCAATTCGCACGAGGCGCCGGAGCGCTCGATGGCCGCGCGGTCCGTGCTCGAAGAGGGATGCAGGTCGTAGTAGCTAGAGTCATCGGAGAGAATGGAGCCGATGCCGACGATTGCAACCTTGGCCTCTCGCGCCTGCCTGAAGACATCGGCAACGGAACGCATGTTGATCAGCATGTCACGCTCCGCAGCACTATCGGCAAAGAGAGGCGCATGGATCTGGAACGAATGGCCGCCGAGGCGATCGGCCATCATCGTCGAGACGTGGTTCACATCCGTATAGTGTTTGCCCTGGACGCAGCCCGTTGCCGGGATGACCGCGACATCGAAGCGGCGCGGCGCCTGAAGACCGGCCACGACAGCGCTGACGCCCTTGCCGCCCGTGATGCAGATCGTATCGCCGTCTGCGATGTGCTCGAGCAGCAGGCGAGCCGCGGCTTCGCCGACCGTCTGCAGCGTGGTCTGCAGATTATCCGACACCGTCGGCACGACGATGGCGCGGCTGATGCCACCAAGGGCGAGAAGCTGCTCCTCCATATCGACCAGGGGCTCGACAGGAGATTTGATCTTGATCTCAACGAGACCGAGCTGCCGGCCGCGCTTGATCAGCCGGTTGACGGTCGCATGCGAGAGGCCGAGCTGGTCGGCGATCTGCGCCTGCGTCAGGCCTTCGAGGAAGTGCAGGACGAGAGCCTGATGCATCTGACGCGCGATGACGATTTCCTCGCGCGGTGCAGATGGGGATTTCGGCTTTGCAATCGGCATGTCAGGCAGCCTTCCGCTTGTGCAGGAAATGGTCGATGGAAACGGCAGTCAGGAGAATGCAGCCTTTGATCATGTCCTGCCAATAGACCGATACATTGAGCAGGATCAGCGAGCTTGAGACCACCGACAGAAGCGCAATGCCAAGGATGGCGCCGAGGATCGTGCCGGAGCCGCCGCTCAGGGACGCGCCGCCGATAACGGCCGCGGCGATGATGTTGAGCTCCATTCCGACGCCGAAGGTCGGGGTCGCGGCACCAAACCGCGACATATAGATGACGCCGGCAACACCGGACAGCGTGGCGCAGAGAACGGTAACCCAGAACTTCACCTGGTTGGTCTTGATCCCGGAATAGAGCGCCGCCTTCTCGTTGCTGCCGGTATAAAAGACCTTGCGGAAGGCCGTTGCCCGGCGCAGCAGGAAATCGAAGATGGCGACCACGGCGACGAAGATCAGGATCACATAGGGTACCCCGTAAAACGTGCCTTGCCCGACGGCCTTGAACGAAGGCGGCAGCGTGAACAGCGAGAGCGGCGTTCCCTTGGTAATAATGAGGCAGATACCCCGCACAATCACCATGGCGGCCAGCGACGTGATGAAGTGGTTGAGGCCGATGACGGTGACGAAGAAGCCCATGGCGCAGCCGATTAGACCGCTGGCGAGGATGCCGATCAGCGACGCACTCCATGGATCCAGGCCCATCAGGAACAGCGATCCCGAGAGGACCATCGAGAAGCAGACGACCGAGCCGACCGAGAGGTCGATGCCACCGACGATCAGGAGGATCGTCATGCCAACGACGACGATGCCCTCCACCGAGAACGACATCAGCATCGCCCTGAAATTGCCGAGCGTCAGGAAATGCGGGGAGGCAAAGCTCATCAGAATGCAGAGGGCGAGAATGATGGCGATTAACCCCGCTTCCCGCATCGTTCCAAGCTTCCGCCAGGAAGAAGCACGCTCCCTCGTCGCCGCCAATGCGTGATCTGTCATTGCCTTGTCCCCCGTTTCTGCCTTTTTCTCAGACGGCATGCTCTGATGCCTTTGATGTGATGTGTTGCCCGGCGCTGACGCCCGATGCGAGCCGCATGATGGCCTCTTCCGTCATCGCCACGCCTTCGACTTCACCGGCGACGGTGCCTTCGCGGATGACGATCGCCCGGTCGCAGAGACCGAGAAGCTCCTGCAATTCCGAGGTAATGACGACGATGCCGATCCCGGAACTCGCGAGGTCACGCAGCAGACGATGAATTTCTGATTTCGCGCCGACGTCGATGCCGCGGGTTGGTTCGTCCATGAGGATCACCTTCGGATCGACCGCCAGTTGCTTGGCAATGGCGACCTTCTGCTGATTGCCCCCGGAAAGCGACGAGACCGGCATATCGATACCGCCCATGCGGACGCCGAGACGACGCGCAAGCTCCCCCGCCCGATCCGCCTCTGCCTTCGCATTCAAGAGCCCGAACCGTCCCGTGAGCGAGTTCAAATCGAGAGCGGCGATGTTCTGCGCAATTGATAGGTCGAGAAAGATGCCGGAACCCTTGCGATCCTCGGACAGGTAAACGACACCCGCCCGCACCGAAGCCGCATAGGACGTTAGGCGGAGCGCCTTACCCTGCAATCGAGCCTCGCCCGCCGTCGTCTGGCGCAGCCCACAGATCCCTTCCGCAATCTCGGTCCGGCCGGAGCCGATCAGGCCGCCGATCCCGAGAATTTCACCCTTGCGAAGTTCGAAGCTGACATCGTGAAAGCGCTTGCCGTCGCCAAGATTTTGGACGGAAAGAATAGTTTCATCGCTGCGCTCGGCCGTGCTCCGCTTTTCCGGATAGAGCTGCGTGATTTCGCGGCCGACCATGCGGCGCACCACGTCTTCCGCCGTAATATCGGATACATGCTCCGTCGAAACATAGCGCCCGTCGCGAAACACGGTGACGCGGTCGCAAAGGTTGAAGATCTCCGCCATGCGGTGGCTGATATAGACGATCGAGATGCCATGGGCTTTCAGGTCGTTGATAATGCCGAAGAGCACTTGGGCTTCCGCTTCGGTCAACGCTGCCGTCGGCTCGTCAAAGATGAGAATGCGGCAGTCGAGCGTCAGCGCCTTGGCGATCTCGACGAGCTGCTGGCTGGATATCGGGAGATCGCCGACCTTCTGACGGACATCAATGGGAGCAAGGCGGTTCATAACCGCCTGCGCTTCGCGCTCGAGCCTGGCGAAATTCATGAGGGGCCAGCGGCGCCGGTTCGTTGTCGCCATGAACATGTTCTCGGCTACGGTGGCGTCCGGGCAAAGCGCGATTTCCTGGTGGACGAGACCTATTCCCAGAGACTGGGCCACGGCTGGAGACGCGATCTTCACGGATGCACCATCGATAAGGATGTCGCCCTCGTTCGGCTGCAACACGCCGGCGATAATGTTCATGAGCGTCGACTTGCCCGCGCCATTCTCACCGCAGAGCGCATGGACCTCGCCCCTTTCCAGGGCGAATGTCACATCCGTCAGCGCCTTGATAGCGCCGAAGCGTTTGCTGACATTGCGTATCTCCAAGACCGGTGGCTGCATCATAACATCCTCTCCCTTGTGCGCCTCACATCGGCCGGCCGGAATCTCCCCATCCCGGCCGGCGCTTTGCAAGGCTTACTCCTCGATGCCCTTCGTGCCACGGCGCTTCAGGTACTTGTCCCAATAGAAATCATCGGCATTGGCCACCGTCACGATCGACAGACCGTTATCGACGAAGGGAATGCTCATGGGATTGAAGCCGGAACGCTTGGCATCGTTCATCGGGTCGATCAGCTCGGGATGATTGGCAAACCAGAGCATCATGAAGCCCATGTAACCCTGCATGCCCTGGTTCGGGTTGATCGAGCCGAACACTTCGCCGGCCTTGATCATGTCAAGGATATTGGCGTTGACGTCGGCGCACATCACCAGGATCTTGCCGCCGCTTTCCTTGTTGGCCTGGGCCGCGCCGATCGCCGAGTTTGCCTCGGGCATGAACACCGCATTGAGGTTCGGATGCGCCTGCACCAGGCTCATGAGACCTTGGTAGGCCTTGTTGGGGTCCTGGTTCGATGCGGCCCGCCCGACGAGCTTCATGTCAGGATATTTTGTTTCCATGCGCGCGATGAAAGCTGCGATGCGCTTGTCGTGATTATCCTGCCCCGGATTTTCCAGAACGGCATATTCGCCCTTGCCACCAAGCTTCGCGGCAATCGCATCGGCGGCATAAGTGCCTTCACGCGTATTGTCCGAGGTGATGAAGGAGATGCGTTTGGAAAGCGGCGAGTCCGCCGCAAAAGTGACCACCGCCGTGCCCTGATCGATGGCGCGGTTGATCGGCTCGATGAAGGGATCGGAATTCATCGGATGGACAAGGATGCCGGCCGGGTTCTGCGCGAGCGCCTGATCGAAAGTGGCGATCTGCTTGTTGACGTCATATTCCGGCGTACCGGTATAGGCGGTCTCGCAGCCAAGCTGCCGGCCGGCCTGCTTGAACATTTCATAGACCGGGAACCAGTATTCGACGCCCGAAACCATGACGTTCATGACGTATTTCTCACCCGGCTTGCAGCGAAACGGATTGTCCGTCTCAGCCGCTGACGCAGCCGTGCTCAATGTCGCGACAGCCAAAACAGCCATCGCTGTCGTGCCCAGAAAATTGCGCAAAGTTCCTCCTCGAGGCTGACGCCCCTCCCAAAAAGCCGCTGGCGCACAGCGCGCCTTGTTCGTGAAACCGGACTTCCTCCTCGAACCCCGGTGACAGCAGTTAGCCTCCGGGAAGTCGACATGTCAATATAATTCATTAATTGAAATATATTTCACACCAGGGACCCAACCGGTCGCTCATCGGGGCCAGATTGCCTAAGCTCGTCGGCAGGGTCTCGCAGCGGCGGCACATTCGGGGGAACAAAAAGAGGTGATCGTCGCATCGATCACCCACGCAACCGGAAAGACTGATGCATCGCCTGCGAATGGCTGGTTCTGAAAGGTGCCCACGGATCGCAAGCCACCACCGCCGCGATTGACCAGCGGCCTGTCACCTCGTCGGCGACGCGGAAACGCTCGTTACAGATTGTTCGCCCGCGGATTTTGTCCCACCACCTGCTCTGCATCGACGGGTACCTCCACCAATATGGATGGATGACCCGGGCTGTAGCTTTCGCGCATGATCTCGGCCAGATTGCTCAAATCCGGCATCAGCTTGCGGCTTTCCCAGCCGCAAGCGCGCGCAATCGATCCAAAGTCGATGCGGTGCAGATCGCTGTGATAGCGGGAGGATGAATAGTCCGGAATGACCACGGGCAGGCCCTGCACCATGATGCCGAGTGCGCCGTTGTCCAGCACGAACAGGACGATTCCCAATGATCGCGCTTCGGCTAGGCAACCGGCAATCAACCGGAAGCATCCGTCGCCCGTAAAGGCGAAGACCGTCGCGTCCGGTTTCGCAAGCTTTGCGCCGATTGCCGTCCCGAACGCCCCACCCATGGCCGAACCGCGATAAAGCGAATGAAAGCGGACATTCGGATGCGGGCGCTGCGTGACATACTGACGGTCTTTGTAGGCAAGACACACATCGTCGAATGCAATGCTTCCCGGCAGCCATTGACGATCGAGCCCCTGGTAAAATCGGGCAATATCGATTGTCCCTGGGCGCGGCGGCATGATTTCGCGATCATTGAGATCGGCCACAAAAGCCGGTGCCGGAGGACGCGGCGGTCGGATATCCTCAAGCCGATCGATCGCTGCGCTCAGAACCTGATCGATCGGCCCGCGCACATCGAAATATTCGCCGCGCACACGATGACGAAATTCGCCCTCAACGCTGCCGTATGGGGCAGCCAGGTTGGTGAAGTTCCATGTCGTATGGGCAGGTATGTCAGAAAAATTCAGGGTGTACTCGTCAGGGCAAAACCCAAGGGTGATGACGATATCGTCGGGACCGAGGCTTCTCCAGAGCTGCATTGCGCGATCATTGCCGCCGAAGCCCAGATAACCGAAACCGAAGGTATTATTGCGCGCCACCGCATTCGCCCCGTTTATGCTCCAGACGATGGGAGCCTGCAGCGCTTTGCACAAACGTGTGGTGAGGACAGGCATGTTTGGATACATGGCCGCCTCTTCGCCGGCGAGCACGATCACACGACGCCCGGCCGATTGCCGCGGGAACTCGGCCAGAAAATGAGCGAGCGACCTTTGGTCGACGTCATCAGGCTTATTGGCATGATTGTCATGCCAGGGCTTATAGACCGGCTCAGGCACCGTCTGTCCAAGCGCCTCCGGCGGCATTAGAAGTGCGACAGGTGAGCCCTGATCTAGATGCTTGCGGGCCTGCTCAAGCTGTTCTTCGATACGCTCCGGATCGTCCAGGACAAACGTGCCGTCCGGCAGCTCGGCCTTCAACTGAGCCACGACACCGGCCCCCTCCGGACTCGTGTCCTGCAGCGGTGCGCGGTGTCGCGTATCTGCCGGGCTGAGCGGAATAAGGTAGATTGCGGGAATATTGTGCAGCTTCGCGTCACTCAGGCCGCAGGTCAGCAACCGCGTAGCGGCGCC
>DASVPC010000218.1:0-59819 GCA_036383055.1 Rhizobium sp.
CATTGCCATGTCGCGACGACCACGACCCACAAGTCGCTGCGCGGCCCGCGCGGCGGCATGATCCTCACCAATGACGAGGATCTGGCAAAGAAGTTCAACTCGGCCGTCTTCCCTGGTCTCCAGGGTGGCCCGCTGATGCACGTCATCGCGGCCAAGGCCGTGGCGCTCGGCGAAGCGCTTCAGCCTGATTTCAAGGACTATGCCGCGCAGATCGTCAAGAACGCCAAGGCGCTCGCCGAAACGCTGATCTCCGGCGGCGTCGACGTCGTTTCCGGCGGCACCGACAACCATCTGATGCTGGTCGACCTGCGCAAGAAGAACGCCACCGGCAAGCGCGCCGAGGCTGCTCTTGGCCGCGCTTACGTCACCTGCAACAAGAACGGCATTCCTTTCGACCCGGAAAAGCCCTTCGTCACCTCCGGCGTCCGTCTCGGCACCCCGGCCGGCACGACGCGCGGCTTCAAGGAAGACGAATTCCGCGAAATCGGCAATCTCATCATCGAAGTGCTGGATGGCCTGAAGGTCGCAAACTCCGATGAAGGCAATGCCGCTGTCGAAGCTGCTGTGCGCGAGAAGGTGATCAAGCTCACCGATCGCTTCCCGATGTACGGCTACATGGGCTGAGGAGAGCGAATGCGCTGCCCCTATTGCGGTTCGGAAGATACCCAGGTCAAGGATTCGCGGCCGGCGGAGGATAATACCTCCATTCGCCGGCGGCGCATCTGTCCGGATTGTGGGGGGCGCTTCACGACCTTCGAGCGCGTGCAGTTGCGCGAACTGATGGTCATCAAGAAGACCGGCCGCAAGGTGCTGTTCGATCGTGACAAGCTGGTGCGCTCCTTCGAGATCGCACTGCGCAAGCGTCCGGTCGATCGGGATCGCATCGAACGCGCCGTTTCCGGTATCGTCCGCCGGCTGGAAAGCTCGGGCGAGACGGAAATCAGTTCGGAGCAGATCGGTCTGCAGGTGCTGGAAGCGCTGAAGAGCCTCGATGACGTCGCCTTCGTGCGTTATGCTTCCGTCTATCGCGATTTTTCGCATGCGGAGGATTTCGAGAACGTGATCACCGAGATCAACGCCAAGATCGCCCGCGATCCGCTGGACCCCTGACCATGGCGACGCGGCCTGACGACGAGCGTTTCATGGCCGCGGCGATCCGCCTGTCGCGCTGGCATCTGGGGCTTACCTCCACCAATCCCTCCGTCGGCTGCGTGGTCGTCAAGGATGGTAGCGTCATCGGCCGTGGCGTTACCGCAGTTGGCGGCCGGCCGCATGCCGAGACACAAGCCCTGGCCGACGCCGGTGAGGCGGCGAGGGGAGCGACGGCCTACGTCACGCTTGAACCCTGTTCCCATTACGGCAAGACGCCGCCTTGCTCCGAGGCGTTGATCGCTTATGGCGTCGCCCGTGTCGTTATCAGTGTCACCGATCCCGATCCGCGCGTTTCCGGCCGCGGCATCGCAATGCTGCGAGACGCGGGGATCGAGGTCGATACCGGCATCATCGCGGAAGAGGGCAGGCGCTCGCTCGCCGGCTATCTCATGCGCCAGACGAGAAACCGGCCCTATGTGACTCTCAAGCTTGCCGTTTCCGCCGATGGGATGATCGGCAAGGCCGGCACGGGGCAGGTGCGTATCACCGGCGATGTCGCCCGCGCCCAGGTGCAGGTTTTGCGCGCCGAAAGCGACGCCATCCTAGTCGGCATCGGCACGGCCATCGCCGACGATCCGGAATTGACCTGCCGCCTGCCGGGCTTGGAAGAGCGAACGCCGCTGCGCATCGTCATCGATGAGCAACTCCAGCTGCCGCTCGGTGGCAAGCTGGTGAAGACGGCGCGGCAATATCCGGTCATCGCCGTTGCCGGTCATCCGCCGTCCTTCGATGAAAATACCGACAAGGCCTTCATGGCCCGCCGCGCCGCGCTGGACGCCGCCGGTGTGGAGGTGCTGCAATCCAATTCCAGCGAACCGGGCGAGCTGCTGGAAGCGCTCGGTACGCGTGGCATCTCCTCGCTTCTGGTCGAGGGCGGCGCGAGGGTAGCGCAACGTTTTCTCGACGCGGATCTGGTCGACCGCATCCTTCTGTTCCAGGGGCCGGATGCGATCGGCGAGAGCGGTATTGAATCGCCGGTCACGAAGACCAATATCCCACCCAGTTTCAGGCATATCCGCGCGAGCCAGTTTGGCGACGATCGTTGCGACGAATTTGAAAGAGGTTCTTGATGTTTACCGGAATTGTCACCGATATCGGCACGGTCGAATCCGTCTCTCCGCTCAAGGAAGGCATCAAGCTGCGTGTTGCCACCAATTACGATCCGGCGACCATCGACATGGGCGCCTCGATTTCCCATTCCGGCATCTGCCTGACGGTGACCGGTCTGCCGGAAGCGGGCAGCAACGGCCGCTGGTTCGAGGTGGAAGCCTGGGAGGAAGCCCTGCGGCTGACGACCATTGGTAGGTGGCAGGCCGGCAGCACCATCAATCTCGAACGCTCGCTGAAGATCGGCGACGAGCTCGGCGGCCATATCGTCTCCGGCCACGTCGACGGCAAGGCGGAAATTCTGTCGGTGACGGAGGAGGGCGACGCTACCCGCTATCGCCTGCGCGCGCCGGAACATCTCGCCAAGTTCGTCGCCCCCAAGGGCTCGATCGCCCTCGACGGCACCTCGCTGACCGTCAACGCCGTCGATGGCACCGATTTCGACGTGCTCTTGATCCGCCACACGCTGGAGGTCACCACCTGGGGCGAGCGCAAGGCCGGCGATTTCGTCAATTTCGAAGTCGACACCATGGCGCGCTATGCCGC
The DNA here is from genome assembly GCA_036383055.1 of Rhizobium sp. GTDB lineage: Bacteria > Pseudomonadota > Alphaproteobacteria > Rhizobiales > Rhizobiaceae > Rhizobium. The sequence goes on from DASVPC010000218.1 coordinate 2,806, forward strand.
GCGGCTGGCGGAGTTCCCGGCTGTCCGGGAAGGCTGACCGTCGGCCCGCTCAGGCGAGCGACTTTTCCATGCGAAAGTTTGGAAGGGTCTGACCGCGCTTTTCCACGGTTTGAGCGGCGAGGACGATAAACCCTTTTCGTTCGAAGAAGGGTCTGGCGGTCAGGCTGGCCTCCGTGAAGATTCGCCGGTAGCCCTGACTGCGGGCCGCGGCCTCCACGGTTTTCAAAAGCAGGCTGGCGACGCCCTTGCCCTGATGGTCCGGGTGGACGAACATCATGTCCAGGCAGCCATCCGCCTTCAGATCGGAAAAACCGACGGGTTGTGTCTCGCAGATCGCCAGCCAGGTCGGTCTGCTGGTCCGCCACTCCGCCCAGACCTTGGCATCATCGACCTTTGCCCAGGCAGCGATCTGCGCGGGATTGTAATCCTTCGACGCGACCTCCCGAATTGCTCTGAGGAAGATGTCGATCGTCGCGCCGGCGTCCGCGGGGTCATATTCCCTGACGCTGATGTCATGCCGTGAAATCATGGGCTCGGTCCCTTCGACGGTCGTAGCCGCGTTATTTCCATCGCTCGAGCATGACGTTCGTTTCACCCTTGTAGATGGTCTCGCCGATCCGGCGAAAACCGACCTTTTCGGCGACCCGCAGCGACGGTGTGTTTTCAGGGTCGATGATGCAGGTCATGCGCCGGTCCGCGAAGGCCTTGTCAGCCCATGCAATTGCCGCCCGGATGGCTTCCGTTGCGTAGCCTTTGCCTTGCAATGGCGGCGAGATGGCCCAGCCTGTCTCCAGGGTGCCCTCCGTCGTCGGATTCATGTCGCGATGAGAGTCCAGAAAGCCGGCCTCGCCGACAAGGCGGCCGCTGCCGCGCTCCTCGATGGCGAAGAAACCGAAGCCCAAATGATGCCACATGCCGGTATAGCGCAGGAAACGAGCCCATGTCTGCTCGCGTGACGGCGGTTCACCACCGACGAAGCGCATCAGGCCGTTCTGTTTCCAGAAGTCGGCATAATCCTCGAACTCCTCCAGCCTATGGGCGCGCAGGATCAGCCGCTCGGTCGTCAAGGTGGGGATAGTCGTCATGGTGGGAGCGATTTCCTTCCGGTCTACCGTTTCTGCATTCATGTTCATGCGTCAGGCTCCCGGTTCGCCATCCCAATAATCCATGGGGATGCCCTCGCGGCCGATAAAGCGGAATCGTGTCTCATCGGCGCGGTTGGTCTTTGCCAGGAATTTGCCGGAGTCGGGATATTCGACGATCTCCGTCCGCGCCTTGGTCGAGATGCCAAGATAGGTCAGCACGCCCGGACCGGTGTTGATCAGCTGGTGAGCGGTTTCCTGGCCGCCGGCCGGCGCCCCCAGTACATCGCCTTTTGCGACCGCAAAGCGCTCACTTCCGAAACGATATTCACCTTCGCCGTCGAGGATGACGAAAAGCTCTTCCTCGACATGATGATTATGAAAGGGACAGCCTGATTTGCCGGGCGGCACTTCGTTGTAGCTGATACCGAGATCCTTGAGGCCGAGCAGTGCGCCGAACGAGGCGTCACTGCCGGCAAAAAAATCTCCCTGCTGCCAATGGTCGAGCTGAAGCTCGCCAATATTGACGGCGCGTCTGGTCTTCTTCGTCATGAGGGCCTCCCTTGCCGGTCGCGAATTATTATCGAAGCGAGTGCGGCGGCGGAAGATACAATTTCCAGCAGGGGCCGATCTTTCCCAAATCCGGATCGGAATTGGGGCAGATAGCCGAAAAACACTTGCCAAGCGCGGCCCGCCGTGGTTTGACCCGCCGTTATCGGTGCTGCCCGCCCTCTCATTCCGCAGGTGACGTATGTCCAGCTCTACCAATGCCCACATCCTGATCGTGGAAGCCCGCTTCTACGATGATATGGCTGACGCCCTTCTCGATGGCGCCAAGACCGCGCTCGAAGAAGCCGGAGCGACCTATGACATCGTCACCGTGCCTGGCGCGCTGGAGATTCCGGCAGCCATCGCCATGGCACTCGACGGCGCCGACAATGGCGGCAAGGAATATCAGGGCTATGTCGCCCTCGGCATGGTCATTCGCGGCGAGACCTATCATTTCGATATCGTCGCCAACGAATCCTCGCGTGCTCTCATGGATCTGGCTGTCAGCGAATCCCTGGCGATCGGCAATGGTATCCTGACCGTCGAGAACGACGACCAGGCCTGGGCGCGCGCACGCCGTTCGGACAAGGACAAGGGTGGCTTTGCCGCCCGCGCAGCGCTGACGATGATCGCGCTGAAACAAAAGTTGGGTGCATAAGTTCATGAGCAATCAGGATAACGAGCGACCGGCAAAGACCGCGAACCAGCGCGGGGCAGCCCGCCTTGCCGCCGTTCAGGCGCTCTATCAGATGGATATTGGCGGAACCGGTGTGCTGGAGGTGGTGGCCGAATACGAGGCGCACCGTCTCGGGCAGGAGCTGGATGGCGACACCTATCTGAAGGCCGACGCATCCTGGTTCCGCTCCATCGTCTCGGGCGTCGTGCGCGAGCAGACCCGCCTCGATCCGCTGATCGGTTCCGCGCTTCAGGACGACTGGGCGCTGTCGCGCCTCGACAGCACTGTGCGTGCCATTCTGCGCGCCGGCACGTTCGAGATTCTCGACCGCAAGGATGTCCCGGTCGCGGTCATCGTTACCGAATACGTTGAGATCGCCCACGCCTTCTTTGATGATGATGAGCCTAAGCTCGTCAACGCCGTGCTCGATCGAATCGCCAAGCAAGTTCGCGGCGAAGCCAAGAAATAAGCAGCGATCCCGGCGCCGCTGATGGCGGCGTCTACTTTCGTTTGCTTCGTTCGCGCCTGATTTCAGCTACGAATGTTCTTTTGAACCGCCATCGGGTGATTTACCCGCGGGCGGTCTTGACGCGACGTTTTCCCAAACGCAATCTCCGCTATGCACATCTGTCGACTGCCTTGGAGGAGGGGGGTCACGGTTGTCGCAGGCGGCCGGAGGAGGAGTGAACCGCCGGCTTTTTTGGAGGGAAAAAGCGAAATGTCGATTCTTTTTGGTGTTATCGCGTGCGGATTGCTCTCGGTGGTTTATGCCATCTGGACAACCCGATCGGTGCTTGCCGCCGACCAGGGCAATGCACGCATGCAGGAGATTGCGGGTTATATTCGAGAAGGCGCGCAAGCCTATCTGGCGCGTCAGTATAGAACCATCGCCGTTGTCGGCGTCATCGTCTTCATCGCGGCCTGGCTTTTGCTTTCCGCCGAAGCCGCTTTCGGTTTCCTGATCGGCGCGGTCCTGTCGGGTGCTGCCGGTTTCATCGGCATGCATGTCTCCGTGCGTGCCAATGTCCGCACCGCGCAGGCTTCGTCGCACAGCCTGGCGGCCGGTCTCGATATCGCCTTCAAGTCGGGCGCCGTCACCGGTATGCTGGTCGCCGGCCTCGCATTGCTCGGCGTTTCCATCTATTTTTACGTGCTGACGGGCGTTCTGGGCCATGAGCCGGGCTCGCGCGCTGTCGTCGATGCGCTGGTGTCGCTCGGTTTCGGTGCGTCGCTGATCTCGATCTTCGCCCGTCTCGGCGGCGGTATCTTCACCAAGGGCGCCGACGTCGGCGGCGATCTCGTCGGCAAGGTGGAGGCAGGCATTCCCGAGGACGATCCGCGCAATCCCGCCACTATTGCCGACAACGTCGGCGACAACGTCGGCGATTGCGCCGGCATGGCCGCTGACCTCTTTGAAACCTATGCGGTCTCCGTCGTCGCGACCATGGTTCTCGCCGCGATCTTCTTCGCCGCCACGCCGGTCCTTGCCGCCGCCATGATCTATCCTCTGGCGATTTGCGGCGCTTGCATCATCACCTCGATCATCGGGACCTTCTTCGTCAAGCTCGGCGCCAATGGTTCGATCATGGGCGCTCTCTACAAAGGGCTGATCGCCACCGGTCTGCTGTCGATCATCGGTCTTGGCGCCGCCACGTCGCTGACCATCGGTTGGGGTTCGATCGGCACTGTCGCAGGTTTCGATATTACCGGAACGAACCTCTTCCTTTGCGGCATCGTCGGGCTGATCGTCACGGCGCTGATCGTCGTGATCACCGAATACTACACCGGCACCAACAAGCGGCCGGTCAATTCCATCGCCCAGGCGTCGGTCACCGGCCATGGTACCAACGTCATTCAGGGCCTCGCTGTCTCGCTCGAGTCGACGGCATTGCCGGCGATCGTCATCGTCGGCGGCATTCTCGCCACCTACCAGCTCGGCGGCCTGTTCGGGACGGGCATCGCGGTCACCGCCATGCTCGGCCTGGCCGGCATGATCGTGGCACTCGATGCCTTCGGCCCGGTCACCGACAATGCCGGCGGCATCGCTGAGATGTCGCACCTGCCGCCGGAAGTGCGCAAATCCACCGATGCACTGGATGCGGTCGGCAACACCACCAAGGCTGTAACCAAAGGTTACGCCATCGGCTCGGCCGGTCTCGGCGCGCTGGTGCTCTTTGCCGCCTATTCGAACGACCTGAAATATTTCGCGTCGCACGGCGATCAGTTCCCCTATTTTGCCGATGTGGGCACGATCTCTTTCGATCTCTCCAACCCCTACGTCGTCGCCGGACTGTTGTTCGGAGGGCTCATTCCCTATCTCTTCGGCGGCATCGCCATGACGGCTGTCGGCCGTGCGGCGGGCGCGATTGTCGAGGAAGTGCGCAAGCAGTTCCGCGAAAAGCCGGGCATCATGCAGGGCACCGAGCGTCCCGACTATGGCCGGGCAGTCGATCTTCTGACCAAGGCCGCCATCCGCGAGATGATCATCCCCTCGCTGCTGCCGGTGCTGGCGCCGATCGTCGTCTATTTCGGGGTGCTGCTGATCTCCGGCTCCAAGGCTTCGGCTTTCGCGGCGCTGGGAGCGTCGTTGCTGGGTGTCATCATCAACGGCCTGTTCGTCGCCATTTCCATGACGTCGGGCGGTGGCGCCTGGGACAATGCCAAGAAGAGCTTCGAAGATGGCTTTGTCGACAAGGACGGCACGCGCCACCTGAAGGGCTCGGAGGCGCACAAGGCGTCCGTGACCGGCGATACCGTCGGCGATCCCTATAAGGATACAGCCGGTCCCGCGGTCAATCCGGCGATCAAGATCACCAATATCGTCGCGCTGCTGCTGCTTGCTGTTCTCGCCGGATAAGGGCGAAGACATAGCCAATGAAAAACCCGCGAGGCGCGAGCCCCGCGGGTTTTTTGATGCGGTCTACCCGGTCTATTGGCCCGGATTGAGGTTGTTGAGGAAGTTCCTCGCGCCGTTGATGCCGTTGCCGCCGCCCTGCAGGATCTGCTGCAGGAAGGTGATGTCGCGGCCGCCGGTCGGCGTCGTACGGCTGATCATGTCGAAGACCCTGCCGTCCTTCAGCGTATAGTTGGCTTCCTGCTTCACGATGCCAGCCTTGTCGAAGTAGATCGCCAGAATGTTCTGGTCGACCAACTTCGGCTTCATGAAGGCCGCGGCGCGGGTGCGCTTCTGGGATATGTAATAGAAGACTTCGCCGTCGAAGGTCGCCGTCGTCGATGGCGTACCGAGCGAAAGCAGCACTTGCTCGCGGCTCGAGCCGACGGGCACGAGATTGAGCGATTGCTGATCGAAGATGTAGCCGTTGTTCATGACCTCTGTGGTCTTGCAACTCGTAAGCCCCGCGGTCCCGATCACCAGGGCGATGGCGGCACTGCTGATGAAAGTTCTGTCAGACTTGAAATACCGTTTCGTCAACGACATCCCATCTCCCCTAATGAATCAAACCGATGGCCGGGCGGCCAATAAGATCTTGCTGTGCACATCATTGTGGCCTTTCCGCGATTGGGTAAGGCATTAGCGATGTTGTTCGGCACTCTTCATCACCAATCATGCACGGTGCGACGACGGGTCGGGGCGGGGGCCTTGAAGCGGGCACAAACGGCATTGCAATTCGCGCCTGCTTCGGTAAACCAGCTTTTAAGTGGATGCAACAAGGCCAAGCGCGACGCGGCGCTCTGAATGAGCCAATTCCGGGAATTTTCATGATTTTTGGTCTGTTCCGCAAAAGAAATCACAATCAGATCATCGTCGTCAGACAATATGATGTTCTGACCGCAATGGCGCGCCAACCGGTTTTCTATACCGATTATGACGTGCCGGACACGGTCATGGGGCGTTTCGAACTGCTGTCGGCGGTGATGATCCTGTTTTTTCGCCGGACGCGTTCGTCTGCGACCAGCGGCCAGGAGCTTGCACAGGAAATTATCGATGCCTTTTTCGAGGATATCGATTATTCCATCCGCGAACTTGGTATAGGCGACAACAGCGTGCCCAAGCGGATGAAGAAACTGGCCGGCATGTTCTACGGGCGGCTCGAAAGCTATGCGGCCGCCATGGATGGTAATGATCGTGATGCCCTGGCCGCGGCGCTTCAGCGCAACATCTATCCCAAGCCGGCAGAGGATGTTCCCTTGATGCTTGGCCTGGCGGACTGGATGATGGTGGCAGAGGCGCATCTGGCGAGCGTGACGGAAGCCGAGGTCGCCACCGGCTCGGCAATCCTCCCGCAGCCTGGCGGCATCGACAAAGACGTAGCCTAGGAGACAAAAAAATGAAGAAGCCGAACTCCGACGAAACGCCCTTTTCCTATCCGGTAAAAGTCGGCCATATCTCCGCCAATCCGGTGGAGGTTCGTCTCAAAGCGGACAGCCGGGAGCTTGAGGGTCTCGCCAAGCTTTGGAATGTGCTCTCCGTGCCGAAGCTTGAGGCGGATCTGAAGATTGCCCGATGGAAGCGCGACGGGGTTCGCCTCAAGGGCAACGTGCGCGCAAAGATCGTCCAGGCTTGCGTCGTCACGCTCGAGCCGGTCGAATCGGATATCGACGAGGATTTCGAGCAGATCTTCGTCCCCGAGGGGTCGAAGCTGGCACGGGTGCCGTCGGTGGATGCCGGGGAAATGGTGCTTGATCCGGATGGTGCGGATCTTCCTGAAACCTTCACCGGCGATACGATCGACGCTGGTGCGGCCGTCGCGGAATTCGCAGCACTTGCCATTGATCCTTACCCGCGCAAGCCCGGTATCGAGTTTGAAGATCACATCGAAGACACAGGCGAAGATGACAAGAAACCGTCGCCATTCGCTGTCCTGAAAGACTGGAAAAAGGAATAGACACCCCTGGCAATTGAACACAATTCAGTTGTAACGCGGGGAGAAACCGGTATTTTGACGCCAATTTCGCCAGGCCCGGCGGACAAGAAGGACCAGGGACGCGTGATCAGAATTTCTCTTGACCTAATGGGTGGCGATTTCGGCCCTGAGGTTGTTATTCCTGGCGCGGCCAAGGCGCTGGAGAGGCATCCCGATATTACCTTCATCATGTACGGCATGAAGGATCGTTGCGAAGCAATCCTGGTCAAATATCCGAAACTCCGCGACAAATCCGTCTTCCACGAATGCGATGTCGCCATCAGCATGGACGAGAAGCCGAGCCAGGCGCTGCGCCGTGGCCGTTACGTCTCCAGCATGTGGCGCTCGATCGAGGCAGTGAAAGTCGGCGAGGCTGACGTCGTCGTTTCCGCAGGAAACACCGGCGCGCTGATGGCGATGGCTAAGTTCTGCCTGCGCACCATGGCTAACATCGAACGCCCGGCGATCGCCGCGATCTGGCCGACGCTCCGGGGCGAAAGCATCGTGCTCGACGTCGGCGCGACCATTGGCGCCGATTCGCAGCAACTGCTTGATTTCGCATTGATGGGCGGAGCGATGGCCCGCGCCCTCTTCGAGATCGAACGCCCGACCATCGGCCTCCTGAATGTCGGTGTCGAGGAGATCAAAGGCCAGGAAGACGTCAAGGAAGCTGGCCGCCTGATCCGTGAGGCCAATCTTGAATCGCTCGAATATTCCGGCTTCGTCGAAGGCGACGATATCGGCAAGGGCACGGTCGACGTGGTGGTAACGGAAGGCTTTTCCGGCAATATCGCGCTGAAGGCTGCCGAGGGTACGGCGAAGCAGATCGGCGCTTATCTGCGCGCCGCGATGACGCGTACGCTGCTTGCCCGCATCGGCTATCTCTTCGCCAAGGGTGCGTTTGATCTGCTGCGCGAGAAGCTCGATCCCAGCAAGGTCAATGGCGGTGTCTTCCTCGGCCTGAACGGCATCGTCATCAAGAGCCATGGCGGCGCCAGTGCCGAAGCCTTCGCGGCGGCCATTGATGTCGGCTACGACATGGCCAAGAATGGCCTGACACAAAAAATCGAAAATGATCTGAAAAGATACCATGCCAGGCGGCAGCCGCCGATCGGACCTGAAGCGGCATGAGTGACGGGGTATAATAGGAATGATTCGTTCAGTTGTTCGCGGATTCGGGTCGGCGCTGCCTAAGCGCGTCATGACGAACCGTGATATGGAGCAAGTCGTGGACACCAGTGACGACTGGATTGTCCAGCGCACCGGTATTCGCCAGCGTTACATTGCCGGCGAAGGCGAAACCACGGCCTCGCTCGGCGAGCAGGCGGCACGGGCAGCCCTCGCCAATGCCGGGCTGACGGCGGATGATCTCGATTTGATCATCGTTGCCACCTCCACGCTCGACAATACCTTTCCCGCCACGGCGGTGAACATCCAGAACCGGCTTGGCATGCATCATGGCTTTGCCTTCGATGTTCAGGCTGTCTGCTCGGGGTTTGTCTATGCCGTGACCACTGCCGACGCTTATATTCGCGGCGGCGTAGCCAAGCGGGTGCTCGTCATCGGCGCTGAGACTTTCTCCCGCATTCTCGACTGGACGGATCGCACGACCTGCGTTCTCTTCGGCGACGGCGCCGGCGCGCTGATCCTCGAAGCAGGCGAGGGCACCGGCGCGAACACAGATCGCGGTGTGCTGACGGCAAGCTTGCGCTCGGACGGCGCCCACAAGGACAAGCTTTATGTCGACGGCGGACCGTCCTCGACGGGGACGGTTGGCGTGCTGCATATGGCGGGCCGCGAAGTATTCAAGCATGCCGTCGGCATGATCACCGATGTCATCGAAGCGACGTTCAAGGCAGCCGAGGTGACGGCCGACGATCTCGACTGGCTGGTGCCGCACCAGGCCAATCGCCGCATCATCGACGGCTCGGCCAAGAAACTTGGAATTGCTCCCGAAAAGGTTGTGGTGACGGTGGATCTTCACGGCAATACGTCTGCGGCGTCGATCCCGTTGGCGCTGGCTGTTGCTGCCGGCGACGGCCGAATCAAGCGGGGTGATCTGGTGATGCTGGAGGCCATGGGCGGCGGTTTCACCTGGGGTGCGGTTCTGCTGCGCTGGTAGGTCAAGTCTCTAAAATCCGATTCCGAACAAGAGCTTGACCGTTTGGCGCAAGGGCAATACTCTCGCGACTTGGATAATAATACGCAGCAATTTGGGCGGGGAACCATGACGGGCAAGACAGTGACGCGCGCAGACCTGGCGGAGTCGGTATTCCGGAAAGTTGGCCTCTCCCGAACCGAATCTGCGGAACTCGTCGAGACGGTGATCGATGAGATTTGCAACGCCATCGTGCGTGGCGAAACTGTAAAACTCTCTTCTTTCGCGACATTTCAGGTGCGCGACAAGAATGAGCGCATCGGTCGAAATCCGAAGACCGGCGAAGAGGTGCCGATCTCTCCGCGTCGCGTCATGACCTTCAAGGCGTCCAACGTCCTGAAGACGCGTATCCTGAAGGCCCATGCCAGCCGCAAGGCGAAGGCGCGGCCGGCAAATCCCGCTTCCTGATCCATTGGAAATTGCTGCCGGCGTGACTTGGCACCGGCGCCGTCGTGCCGTTTTCCCGGCCTTTCTTGGTTGTTTTTCGGCTTGCTTGTGAAACAGCCGAAGAGATGACTTGAATTTCTCCCGGCAAACCGTTGAAATATGGTGAGTCGTATCGCGACGAGCCGCGGTGCGGATATCCGGTTTTGCATGATCTGGCCCGCGTGGCGTCGGAAACATGCTGTGGGAGTATGACGATGGACAAGAGCCCGGATGCATTTCGCACGATCAGCGAAGTCGCGGAAGACCTTGATCTGCCGCAGCATGTCCTGCGCTTCTGGGAGACGCGTTTCCCGCAGATCAAGCCGATGAAGCGGGGCGGTGGCCGGCGCTATTACCGGCCTGAGGACGTCGATCTGCTGAACGGCATCCGCCATCTGCTCTATGATCACGGCTATACCATCAAGGGTGTCCAGAAGCTCCTGAAAACCAACGGCAATAAATTCGTCATCGCCGTCGGCCATGGCGATCTCGCCAGTGTCGAGGCGCTTGCCGCGGCTGCGCAGGAACCGGCGCCTGCCGAGCCGCGTGTCGGATCCGGCCATCCCGACGAGGATCAGATCGTCGGCCGCGCCAAGGCGCCGATCAGCCGTCGATTCTTCAACTTCGTAAGCGGCGAAGACGACGTGCCGGACGTTTCTCTCGGCAAATCGAGCGTTGGCAAGGAAGACAGGGCGCTGCTTCAGGAAACGCTCTACGACCTCTTGGAATGCAAGCGATTGCTCGATCAGGTGCGCTAGGCAGAACCTTCTGCTTCAAAACCGGCTAGTCAATTGCACTTGCGCGGAACGACGGGCTTAGCCTGGCTCGGCGCGACAATGGATTTGCCGTCGGCGGAGCGTGGCAGCGTCCAGCAGGCATTCGGATCTTTTTCGTCCGTACCGGCCGTGTCGCTTCTGTCGATGATGGTGCTGCGATAGTTGTTGTTGTCTTCGGCGCCTGGGCTATCTCCCCAGCCGCCTCAATCGCCGCCGCTGTGGCCACTGGAGGCGGCTATTGCCGCCGTGTCCAAGCTGACGATGTGCAGAAATACGCTTAGAGTTTTGAAAGGTATAGCTTTTCCTCCGAAATATACCTCGCTGGCATCGCGTTTGATCGCGACCGTCTCCTGATCCCGGCAGGCGATTGTATTTATTTATCCCCGCTCTTCAATACGACTGGCGCGGCATGCGCCGTTTTCCCGGATCAAGGTAGTGATGTTTTTGTCACAACGGTAAACCGTGCCAATGTGACAATTAGCTTGCTATGCTTATTGGCTTGCAAGCTCTCTGCGCCGGGTTCAATTTTGTTAATGAAGCGTTATTGCTTCGCCCCGTCATGGGGAGATGCCAAATCAGGCTATGGGGCGGTATGGATTTGTCTGCCGCGGAGTTCCATCCCCTGATGGATATTCGAATGGAGACATCATGAACATCAAGAGCCTTCTTCTCGGCTCCGCAGCCGCCCTGGCAACGGTGAGCGGCGCCCATGCGGCCGATGCCATCGTTGCGGCTGAACCAGAGCCTCTGGAATATGTCCGCATCTGCGATGCCTATGGCACCGGCTATTTCTTCATTCCGGGCACCGAGACTTGCCTGAAGATTGGTGGCAAAGTTCGCACCGAGGGCGAATGGTACGACGCCTACAATCCGACGAACAAGGTCGGCACGCTCTGGCACGAACGCGTCGAGCTCAATGTCGATACGGCGACGGACACGGAATATGGCCCCCTGAAGACCAACATGATCCTGCGCTGGGAATGGAACGACGGAGGCGCCACAGCCGATAAGCTGCTGTTCGCCAATATCAGCCTGGCCGGTTTCACCGTCGGCAAGCTCGACTCGCAGTATAATCTCTATACCGGCTACGCCGGCGACGTCATCAACGACGACGCGATCTATGACGGCCCGTACGAACTCAATCAGCTGACGTACAAATATGATACCGGCTCCGGTTTCTCCGCCGTCATCTCGCTGGAAGACAGCAATTCCGGATCGGATTCCGACAGCTATGGCGGCGCCTGGGTTACGTCGAAGGCCGATCAATATGCGCCCAACGTCGTTGCCGGTCTGGGCTATACGACCGACACGCTTGGCTTCAAGGTGGTCGGCGGTTATGACTCCATCGTCGAGGAAGGCGCCATCAAGGCCCGCGTCGACGCCAAGTTCGGCGGCGTGGAAGCTTTCCTGATGGGCGGCTGGAACACCGACGGCAAAAAGCTCAACCAGTATGCCGGCTCCTATCAGGATGAATCGGCCTGCACGACCTCCGATGGCGTCGTTCATGGGGCAAAGTGCGGCTGGGGTGACTGGGCTGTCTGGGGCGGCGTTGGCGTACCGGTCAACGACAAGCTGAAGTGGAACCTGCAGCTCGCCTATACCGACTCCAAGATCTTCGAGGCAACGACGAACCTGAAGTTCAACCCGGTCAAGGACCTGCTCATCGAGCCGGAACTGACCTACATGCACTATGACTTCATCAACGACGACACAGTTGCCGGCATTCTGCGTTTCGAGCGGAATTTCTGATCGGACATGATCTCGTTGACCCTCGCGCAGCAGGGTCAGGGTAAGAGAATGAAAGAGGGCGGGCGGTTGTGCTCGCCCCTTTTGTTTGACGTCGTCTTACGGGTACGCGTCCGGGCGAAATGCGCTTGTCCATGGTGTCTTCCTATTAACTAATTGGTAATGAACGGCTTGCGCAGTATTACCTTTGGCTGTATTCCTTAACTCCGGGACAACACTTTAGATTGCTGGAGAGGAATATGCGCGTACGTGCCACCATGGCGCTGGGTCTTTTTGCCATATCGGCCATTTTGACAAGCTGCCAGACACCTGAACAATCCGCCACAAGCGCCGAAATGACCTGCCAATCCCAGGGATTGCGTCCGGGCACACAGCGTTACAGCCGCTGCGTCGGCGCCACCTATCAGGCCAATCGCTCGCAGGCACAGCAGGCCGAAAATCAGGCTGCCGCAGGCATTGCCGCCGGCGTCATCGGCGGCGTGCTCGTTGGCGCCGCGGTCAGCGACAATCATCACCGCGGCTATTATGGCCGTCCTTATTACCGCCGCTGCTATCGCTGCTGGTAAGCCGGACACGACAGAATACAGAAACTCCGCCGACGCTACGCCGGCGGAGTTTCTGTTTGTAAACGTATTCCAAGCCTATAGCGGCCGCGTCATGACCTGACGGCTGACCAGCTTCAGGCTGTGATCCGGCTGGATGATGTAGGTCTCGTAGACATCCTCACCCCATTGATTGGTGAAATGATGCGGCAGCCGCGTGCCCGGAGGCGATTGCGTCAGCTTCATTTCCGGCTGGCCGCGATAGGTGATGCTGCCGGGAATCGGTTGCAGGGATTGTGCGGTCGTCGTGCATGCGGCGAGCAGTGGCGCGCATAGCAGAAGTGCAATAAGCGGCTTCATCGTGTAACTTTCCAATTACCTCATTATCAATGACAATCCGTCGGGAAGAAAGACGGAAAGACATCTGTGAGCGTGGCTTGAACCTACTATATATAGGTAATGTCGGAGTGGTCGGCGGCAAGGTTTTTCACGCAGAAGTGCTTGGATCCGCCGTTGTCGGACTTGGAAGGAGCTACAGATGCGAATGATCACCAGGTCGATGGCTGCCGCCGGCCTCAGTCTATTGCTGGCCGCAAGCGCGATCTTACCCGCCAGCGCCATAACCATGCCCGCGCTTTCAGTGCCGGAACAGCGGTCCGACATCATCCAGGTTCGCGACCATGGGCATTGGCACAGCCATAACCACTGGCGCGGCGGCCACAAGCGCCACGGTTCCGACAGCTATTACGACGACGATTCGGATAGCGGCGTGCTGTTCAAGTCCTTCGTGACCGGAACGCTGTTCTACAGGCAGCATGCGGAACGCTATTACGACGGTCACGCACGAGCCTGCGCCAGCCGCTATCAATCCTACCGGGTGTCGGACAACACTTACCAGCCAAACCGTGGGCCACGCCGGCAATGCAGGTGAGCAAGAGAGCGGGGATTTTTCTCGCTCTCCACGCCATTTTTCACCCAGGCCGCGATTTTACCTCTTGCGCTGTCATGGCTGACAGACTAATGCAATCAAGCCTTTTTAGGCAGGTCGGGGCGTAGCGCAGCCCGGTAGCGCACTTGACTGGGGGTCAAGGGGTCGCAGGTTCAAATCCTGTCGCCCCGACCATTTATCTCCTTGAACTCCCAATCAAATTTTCACTGATCAACTACACCAGGCCGCAGCCCGCCCTGTCCAGCGGCGTGCCAACCCTTCGGACACCAGTTGATCGCCGATGGAGCGGCCGGCGCGCATGGCGATGCGGAATTTGCCGCCATTTTGATCCTCGCCACGGGCACTGCCGGACAGTGCGAACGTGCCGTCGTTCAGAAGCGACTGTAACCGTAGCTTTGCGGCGGCGCCCTTTTGCTGTTCGCCGGCGCAGTGTGAGGGGGTGATGTCGGGCACATCGATGTCGGCCAGGCGGATTTTGACCCCATTTTGCCAGAAGGTACTGCCATCGACGACACAATTGACCCCGGTCGAGCCACCACACAGGCCGAATCGGCCGCTGCTTTCGCGGGCAGGGGCGGCGGCCAGAACCGGCGCTGCGCGCTCCGCTGGCAGGGAAACGGGAATGGCGGCGGGCGGGACGGGCATTGCCGAGTCCGGGCGCTCGGGCACGACGACCGCCATCTTGACCTTCGGTTTCGCGGCCGGCGTCGGTGCCGCCTGCACTGCCTCTGTCACCTGTGATACATGCCGGGCGCCGGTAGCGCTGGCATTGGCCAGCAATGCCGGCATTTCGCGGCGGTGCTCATAGGCGAAGATGCCGACTACGGCGGCGAGGCCGACCGTGCCCCATAGCCACATCGAATTGCCCGCTTTGGATTGTGGCTTGCGCCGCGTGCGTCGTTTCGCTTTTGCCATGGTGTCATCCCTCAATTGCGGGGGGATTATCGCCGCGATTTCTTACTGATCCGTTGGTTTTTTGATTGTCGGCGTTCGGCGCCAGCTTTCTTCACTTCACAGTCGGGGTGGCCGGCTTCAATTTGACTGTCATGCCGACCTGGCCACGCACCGTCAGTTTCGGCCCGCGGCCATCGATGTTGGTAACATCGGTGTTGCTGGAAAGGCTGCTGATCTGGCAATCGTCGGCGATGGTATTGAGTAGTGCGGCACAATTACTGGTGGCAATGCGATAGAAGGATTTGAGAGCATCCTGCTGCCGCGCTTCATTGTCCCCGTCTGCGACCGGAACGGAAAGCGATATGCCGGACTGCACGGAAATATAGCCGTCGGGAATTTGGCGCGGATTTCGCAGTGGCAATGCCGATAGAGACTGCGAAAGGGCCGGCTCGGTTGCACCAAGCAACAGCATGCAGAATGTCGCCGAGATCATGCGCTTGTTCATCAGGAAGCCTCTGTTTCGTTGCACCTTTATGTCAGATGCCCGTCAAGGCTTGATGATTGTGTCACTTAAAATTGTAACCTTATAAAGGTTGTATTTGCATCGTCAGACACGCTTGACTTACAAACCTTCCTTGCCAAGCCTCCGGACAGGGCGCATAGTCACCCGCGATATGCCGGTTATAAAGCGGGCTCCGGCGAGTGTTTTAGCGTGCTTCCGCCCGACGGACGAGGCAGCGCAGATGTTGGAAACTCCCATCCATCCTCAGGATTTACCCCTGTTTTCGGACGATCTGGATCGTTTGGAAAAGGTGCTGGATACAGTCTGCAAGGATCGCGGCGTAGATCATCGCGGTCCGGAGGCCGAGCGTCTCGGCGCGCTGATCATCCAGCTCTATCGCCAGGGCGTGAAGGAAGACGCGAAGCTCATTGCGCTGGCACGGGCCTATCTCTGACATCTAGGCTTATTTGTTGACGATAATCTAATCGATTTAAGCTGATTTCACATAGCTGCAATGATGCATTGTGACTGTTCGAATCCCGTTCTCCGCCCTATATTTGCTGCATCGCACAAATAGAGTCGCATTGCTCGATGCCGACCCCATGGGGACGGAGTGCGGTCGCCGCCCGCCAAACAAAATCAACAACGGTGGGCGCGGATAATTTGAAAGGTCTAGGATGAATTTCAAGGTTCCGAGCCGGCTCCGCCGTTTGCTCGTCGATTCCGTCGAGTTGCCACAGCTCAAGTTTCCCGTAACGCGACCCCGGTCGCAGCCGGCACGTCAGCGCGTATCCACGCAGCTCGTGCCGCAGAGCCTGACGGAGGTCTTGTGGTTCGGGCGGAATCCGGGTGACTTGCGCATGCTGGAATATGTGCCGCCGGGCGTCGAGGGTCCGATGCCGCTCGTCGTCGTCCTGCACGGCTGTCAGCAGAATGCCGAGGATTTCGATCGCGCCAGCGGCTGGACGGCCTTGGCGCGTAAGCATGGTTTCGCTGTGCTTTATGCCGAGCAGAAGCCTTTCAACAATCCCAATCTCTGTTTCAACTGGTTCCGCCCGAGCCTTGTGACGCGCGATCGCGGCGAACTGGGCTCGATCCGCGAGATGATCGATTTTAGCCGCCGGCTACACAAGATCGACGACAACAGGATTTTCGTCATGGGCCTCTCGGCCGGCGGCGCCATGGCGTCGGCGCTGCTTGCGACCTATCCGGATGTGTTTGCCGCCGGTGCCATCATCGGTGGCCTGCCCTTTGGTGCCGCCCGCGATGCCATGTCGGCGCTGGATGTCATGAGATGGGGTGCTGCGCGCCCGGCCGAGAAATGGGCCGAACTCGTCCGCGAAGTCTCTCCGGATGTAGAGCGCTTTCCTTCGGTTTCCATCTGGCATGGATCTGGCGACAGCACCGTCTCATACACCAATGCCGAGGCGTCGGTGGCGCAGTGGCTCGCGGTGCATGGGCGCCCGCAGACGAAGGGGCGGTTACGCCTGTTCGAAGGCGGCGAGCGGCGCGAATGGCGCGGCGACCACGGCGACGTGGTTGTGGAGCTAGTAACGCTCAACGATTTCGGTCATGGCCTGCCGGTTCGCTCTACTGTCGCGGGGAGGGAGCCGTCCAACGATACCGAACGCTTCATCCTGTCGGCCGCCATTTCCGCGCCGGAGCAACTGGTTCAGAGCTGGAAGCTGGCGTAGCGCCCGGACGATCAAGCTAGATCGGTCTGGGCGAAATCGTCGCCTTTATATAGAAGGCCGGCCCCATGCGCTTTTGCACAGGCATAAGCGAAGCAGTCACCAAAATTAAGATCGGCCGGATGGCCGATCGCCTTTCCATAGGTCGCCGCTGCGTCCATCGCTTCATTGCCAATGATACTCGTGATGGCAATTTCCGTTGCGCCAATTTCGGTAATTAAGTCATCCACCAGCTTGCGAGACGCTAGCAGTGTCGTAGGATCTGGTTTCGTATCTGGCCCGCGCCGTTTGTGAACAGCCGCACGCGCGATGCCAAGCGTGGCTTCGAAGCGGACGAGCGGAGACACTGCACAGGCATTTTCGACATGCGAGAGCCTTTTCGCGAGCTCTTGCCAGCCGGGTTCCTGGTTGATGATTGCGACAATGACCGATGCGTCGATGAACATCAGACGTCGTCCCACATTTCATCGGTAAATGCCTTGAAGTCGAAATCTGGATTGGGCAGGCCGAGTTTCGCAGCCTGCGTTTGAATCTTGGCAATACGATCTCGAAGCGGTACGGCGTCTCGCAGCCGATCGATTTCGTGGCGAAGCGCGGAACGGACCGCTTCAGTCTTGGTGCGCGCCTTGCTCAACGCCTGTAGTTCAACTGCGAGCGCGTCGATATCGTCGTCTCTTATATAGAGGGGCATCTGCATATCCCGGAATGAATATTCGAATATATCCTAATGAATATTCACTTGCGTGACAATGGTCGGGATATCAATCGTCGTTGGTGGCATTCAAATTTTCCGGCCGGATGCCGCCATCTTCCGCCCAATGTTTGAAGCGGATGCCGGCTCCGCCGTTTCCGTCGCTGCCGTTGGCGAGAAACAGGACGCCATGGGCTTCAAGGACGGAACGCACGGCGACAAGCGACTTGGCGTCCGCCGAACTGACATCCGTTTCCAACATTTTGATTGTTGCCAGGGGCAGCTTGCTTTCGGCGGCAAGCGCCTCCGGTGTGAGGCCGAGCATGGCGCGTGCGCCGCGGAGTTGCGCTGATGTGATCATGATTGAAATTTAGCGCAAAAACCCGAAAATCGGAACCGATTTCCGACGGAGTTCACCTGCAAATTTAAAGAATGCCGCCTTTCGCGCGCGTCTTTCAGGAGGTGCTGAGCAGCAGGAGTTCTTCCTGTCTTCGCAGCGGCATCGGTGCGCGATAGCCGAGCAGTTCGAAATAGATTTCTTCTGTCGCGTCGGCCATGCCGGCGAGCGTATAGCCATCCTTGCGCTGGCGGGCCTCGGTGGTGAAGTTCCGCAGCAATTTCGGGTCGGCAAAGCGCCGCATCGTCATCGCCAATTCCGAAGGATCGTCGCTATTGGCGACGATATAGCCGTTGCGGCCGGGTTCGATCACCGTGCGTGCGCCGCCGACATCGCTCAAAAGCAACGGCTTGCCGCCGGCCGCGGCCTCCAGCATGACATAGGACATGGCCTCATAGCGGCTGGGCATGACGACGACGTCGAAGGCGTCGATGGCTGCGGCGCCGGGGATCGCATCGTCGAGATGGGCGCGATCCTCAAGGCCGGCGGCCCTGATCATGCCCCTGACCGTGTCGGAGAGTTCGCCGACCCCGATCATCAGCAGATGGGCTTGCGGCAACTCTCTGGCAATGCGGGCGAAAGCCTGGACGAGCCGCTCCGGCGCCTTCTGTCGCGTCAGCCGGCCGACGAAACCGAAGAGCAGGGCGTCCTGCGGTATGCCGTAGCGGGCGCGGATGGCGGTGCGTTGCCCAGCCGGCGGCGCGCTGACGCCATTGACGACGATGCGCAGGCGGGCCTCCGGAATGCCCAGCGACCGCGCGTGATCATATTCATCGCGGGACACGCAGATCAGACGGTCGGACAGCCGGCTGCCGAGCAGCCGCTCGATGCCGCCATAGATCGTCCGGCCCTTGGAGTCGAGCGTCGGGTCCATGGTGCGGAAGGCATGCGGCGTGTAGATGACCGGGACATGCGGCCCCGGCAGCCGCAAGCGCGTCAGCGCACCAGCCTTGGAGCTGTGGCCGTGGATCAGATGAAACGGTCCGTGTCGCGCAACAATCCGGCGGATGTTCCACCATGCGGTCAGATCCCACGGTCCCGGCGCACGTCGCATGGCGAGCGGAATGACGCTGTCGAGGCCCATGCCCTCCAGCTCCGCGACGAAGGTGGCTTCGGCGCGCAGCGGCGAATAGACCGCCGTCACCGAATGGCCCCGGTGCTGCATGGCGCGGCAGAGATCTAGGAAATGCCGCCCGGAGCCGCCGCCGCTGGGTTCGAGAACTTGCAGCAGCGACAGGCGTTTGATGCCGACATTGATGGTCATGGTGCGGCCCCCCTCCGGGTCAGACCACGCTGATAATGTTGCTCCAGCGCCCCGCAGCCCCAGACGATACCGATCAGCATGTACAGATGGCGCCAATGGTCGGTATCGATGACATTGCCGATGCCGACATGGCCGAGAATGACGATCCAGGCAATCATCACGTAGGGCTGCCAGGGCCGCTCCTTCAAAAGGTTGCGGAAGCCGATATAGATCGTCCAGCAGATCATGCTGACCCAGCAGAAGAAGCCGAGCCAGCCATAGGTGGTCAGCGTCTTCAGCCAGATATTGTGCTCGTCCTCGCGAAAGAGGGTGGAGAACACCAGCGGCCCGATGCCGAGCGGCCTTTCCATCGACATCATGAAGCCGAGGCGATGGCGCTCGAAACGGCCGAGATGGCCGCCGTCGTAATCCTGCACGAGCTGTGTACGCGTCGAGAACAGGTCGCTGACCTGATGGAATTGCAGCGCCACGATCAGCACGGCGACCATGAGAACGATCGCCGTCAGCGACATCACGAGGATGCGCAGCCGAAAGGCATTGCTGCGGTGCTTCAGCAGCATGCAGAAGATCAGCATCACCGAGGCAAAGGCGAACAGCGCCCAGGCGGCACGCGAGAAGGAGAGAAAGATGCCGAAGGCCAGCACGATCAGGCAGAGTGCCTTGATCGGCGCTTTCTTGAGATCGCCGATCAATATGCCGTGCATGAGGAAGATGGTCGGTGTCACCAGATAGGGACCAAAGACGTTCGGGTCCTGGAAGGCACCCATGGCGCGGTCATAGCGCGTGAAAATCCCGAAGCCGGGGACAGCATGGAAATAGCCGAGGATACCGAGGCTTGCCGTGATCAGCGCGGCAACGACCCAGGTATTGAAGATCAGTTTCAGCCGCTTTTCGCTATCCTCGATGATCGCGGCATAGAAGACGGCACTCAGCGCCAGAAAGGTGGAGACGGCGATGTAGACCGGCCCGTCGAGATGATCGCTGGCACCGAGATCACGCATCTGCGTCAGCGACAGCATGCCGCCGACATTGAAGGCCAGGAACAGAGCCAGCAGCGGTGCGGTGTTGCGCGAGATCTTCAGCCCGAGGATGAACCAGGCGCCGATGAGAAAGGCGAGCCACAGCTCATAGGGCGCGGGTTCGGCGATGACGAAGCCCGACAGGAACACGCCAAAGGCGACGCAAGCCGTGCCGATCAGCCGAAGCGTGGCGAGCTGCGGTCGGTCGACGCGCTGGTATGGGAGCTCGATCGCGGTCAATAGGCGTTTTCCGTGTTGAGAAGACGGAAGGGCGTCAGGAACAGGATCTTCAGATCGAAGAGCAGCGACCAGTTCTCGATGTAATAGAGGTCATAGGCCGTGCGGAACTTGATCTTGTCGTCGCTGTCGATCTCGCCGCGCCAGCCGTTGATCTGCGCCCAGCCGGTAACGCCGGGCTTGACGCGATGGCGGGCGAAGTAACCCTCGACCACATCGGCATAGGTGCGGTTATGGCTCGCCGCCAGTACGGCATGCGGGCGCGGACCAACGAGCGACAGGTTGCCGAGCAGCACATTGAAGAGCTGCGGCAGCTCGTCGACCGAGGTCTTGCGGATGAAGCGACCGACCGGCGTGACGCGGGGGTCGTTCTTGGTGACCGCGTTGCGGGCCGTCGGATCGCTCATATGCGTGTACATCGAGCGGAACTTGAGAACCTTGATGATCTCGTTGTTGAAGCCGTGACGCTTCTGCATGAAGAAGATCGGCCCCTTCGAGGTCGTCTTCACCGCGATCGCGGCGGCAAGCATGACCGGCCAGAGCAGCAGGAGCGCGAAGACGCTGAAGAAGACATCGAAGATGCGCTTGGCTACGCCATCCCAATCGCGGATCGGCTTGTTGAAGATGTCGAGCATCGGCACCGCGCCGACATGCGAATAGGCGCGCGGGCGGAAACGCAGCTTGTTGGCATGCGCCGCCAGGCGAATATCGGCGGGGAGCACCCAGAGCATCTTGAGGAGTTGCAGAATACGGTCTTCGGCGCTCATCGGCAGCGCGATGATCAGCATGTCGACCCGGGTCAGACGGGCGAATTCGACCAGTTCGGGGACCGTGCCGAGTTTCGGATAGCCGGCCACCATCACCGGTGACCGCTTCTCGCCGCGATCGTCGAAAATGCCGCAGATACGGATATCGTTATCGGGTTGATGCTCGAGCGCACGGATCAGCTCCTTGGCCGGCTCGCCGCCGCCAACGATGACCGCGCGCCGCTCCATGATGCCGTTGCGAGCCCAGTTGCGGATGCCATAGGCGAACATCAGGCGCGCGCCGACAAGGAAAACCGCGCCGGCGACAAACCAGGTGGTGAGAAGGCGGACGGAATAGGCGTCATCGACGTGGAACGGCAGGAGGGCAATGACGACCACCGCGAATGCAGCCACCCATGGCAGCAGGATGCGCTGGAGGAAGCGGTGCGGCATGCGCAGCATCGGGATTTGATAGGCGTCGGCCACCTGCAGAAAGACGATGGCGAGCGTGCTGAGCGAGATCGTTACCGTTGCCTTCGCCAGGAAGGAATGATCGCCCGGTGCTGTCAGGAAGAGGAGAACCGCAAGCCCGACGGCGAGCAGCCACAGGAATTCGAAGAGCCGGTATTGGCCGATGATGATCGCTGGTGTCTGGTTGCCGTCGCGAAACTGCTCGGCGATCTGGCGGGCATAGGCATTGATGTCGCCGGACAGAGTCTCGCCGCCGTTTTCCTCGGCGCTGCGGGCGCGGATTTCCGAAACCTGCTTGCGAATATGGTCCAAGTCGAATTGCTTGGACTTCTCGATGGGGTTCATGGCAATTCATCCGATCGTTACCGGATATCGCCTAGCAGGTATGAGCTAAGAAACGCTTACAGCACTCGCTTGTATTCTAACGTTCGGCGCCTGGCTCAAGTATATTGTAATATAGGTTGACAGTATCCATCGCCATGGTCGAGGCAGAAAACGCTGAGCGGATTGTGCCGATATCGGGCATGATGCGGTGAGCCCAGTCTGGCTCGGTGATGGCCTCGGCCATCACGCGCGAAAGATCGTCTGTATCGTTGGGAACCACAAGCGCCGCACTCGTCTCGCCAAGCGCTTCGGGAATGCCGCCGACGCGCGAGGCGATCACGGCTTTCTCCGCAGCAAGCGCCTCCAGCACAATATAGGGCATAGCCTCGGCGCGCGAGGGAACGACGACGGTCTGCGACAGGGCAAAGGCGTCCTGCACGCGCATGGCGGGCAACAGGCCGATACGCTGGCCGAGGCCGCGCTCGATCATCATCGTCCGATATTTGTCCCTGTCCGGCCCGTCACCGATCATCAGCGCGGAGAGGGGGCGACCGATCCGTCGCTCTGTCTTGGCGAAGGCCTCCACAAACAGATCGGGACCTTTGAGGTCCCGCAGCATGCCGATATAGACGAAATGGACGGCATCCGATCGTGTCGGGATATTCCCGAAATCGCGATCGCTGATGCCGTTGTAGATCAGAGCGGTGCGCGTCCGCGGCTTGCCGATCTTGCGCTCGTAACTTCGGCGTTCGAAATCGCAGATGAAGATCAGCCCGTCGGTCAGGAATTCCAGCATCCGCTCCAGGCTATGGACCAGAATGCCTTGCGGCGAGCTGCGCGCGAAATGCAGGCTGCCGCCATGCGCTGTGTAGAGGCGGGCTACGCGATACTTCTTCACCCGCAGGACTGAGCCGATGATGCGTGCAAGCAGGCCGCCCTTGGCGCCGTGCCCATGCAGCACATCCGGCCGCAAACTTTTGATTGTCTTATAGCTTTTCCAGAGCGTCGTCATATCGGACAGGCTGATATGCCGCCGGATCGGCAGGCGCGTCACGCCGAGCGCGAGGAAGGGCATGACATCGTCGAACAGCCGGTCCTCATGCGCCCCGCCGGTCAGGCTGTCGCAGAGAATGCCGACCTCATGGCCCGCCTTGCTCTGCTCCTCCGCCAGATCGCGGATGTGGCGGAAGATCCCGCCGACCGGTGACCTGAAGCAATGGAGGATGCGGAGCGGTTTTGTCATGGTCGGGAACGGTCAGAAGAGCCGTTCGCGGACATAGATCGTATCGCCCGCCAGCACCGGATCCGAAATGCCGACCCGACCGGTCATGACGTGCCCGTTGATCTTGCGCGTCACGTCGGCGTTGGCCTGGTTGGCGCGGCTGCTGAAGCCGCCGGCAACCGCGATGGCGTTCTGGATCGTCATGCCGGGTACGTAGGAGTACTGGCCGGGCTGGCCGACTTCGCCCATGATATAGACCGAGCGGTAGCGGTCGATGTCGATGGTGACATCGGGATCGCGGATATAGCCCTGGCGAAGCTTTTGCGCGATCTGGCCAGAGAGCTGCTGCAGCGTGCGGCCGCGGGCAGGGACCTGACCGATCAGCGGGAAGGAGATGTAGCCGGCCTGGTCGACCGTATAGGTGTTGGTCAGGCCTTCCTGGTCGAACACGGTGACGCGCAGGCGATCGCCGCTGTCCAGCATATAGGGCTGGATCGTCGCTTCACTGAAGGCCTTCGGCGCAGGCTGATAGGTGTTGCAGCCGCTGAGCGCGACGCTCACGGCAGCCATGCCGAGTGCCAGAACAATCTTTGGCTTTGCGAAGGACATTTCGCGCTCACGGGTGAGGAAAATTACTGTCGTCGTTATCGGTCCGTTAGGGTTAACGGCCGGTAAAGAACGAAGAAAAATCCATGTCATTCATTAGAGATTTCGAAAATAATACTCAAAAATACTATTAACGCTTGGGTTACTATAGTCGTTTACATTTAATATTGGCTTTATATTATGGAGTTCTTGTATATGCCCGGCGTCAATAACAGCCAGCAGGATGTTGATATTGATCTGGCGCTGCTCTTTCGCGCCGTATGGCAGCGACGGCTGCGGGTCATCGCCATCACGCTCGTCGGCGCTTGCCTGGCGTTTGCCGTTGCCAAGGTCGTTTCCCCGGAATATCGCAGCGAAACCCGCATTCTGATCGAGCAGCGCGCGCCGGCATTCGCGATGACGACGCAGAACAATGACGCCGGCTCGGCTCCCGTGCTGGACGAGCTCAATATCGCCAGCCAGGTGCAGATCCTGCAATCGGCCGATCTCGTCAAGCAAGTGATCACCAATCTGAAGCTCTACGAGCATCCGGAATTCGACGCGGCGACCAGAAGTTCGGCCTTTGCCGACATTCTGGTTATGCTGCACCTGAAGAAGAGCCCGCTCGACAAGGCGCCCGAAGAGCGCATGCTCGATGCCTTCACCAACCGGCTGCAGGTCTATCAGATCAACAGTTCCCGCGTCATCGGCGTCAGCTTCACCTCCCGTGATCCAGATCTGGCGGCCAGCGTTCCGAACGCCATGGCGCAGGTCTACCTGTCGATGCAGAGCGGCGCCAAGCTCGATTCCAACAGCGAGGCGACGCGCTGGCTGGAGCCGGAGATCGCCAATCTGCGGGAGAAGGTCAGTGAGGCCGAAAAGAAGGTTGCCGACTACCGCTCCGCCAATGGCCTTCTACAGACCAGCGACACCAATACGTTTGCGACGCAGCAGCTTGCCGATATCTCCGGTCAACTGGCGCAGGTACGCGGCGAAAGGGCCAATGCCGAGGCCCGCGCGCAGGCCGTGCGCGGCGCACTCGCCTCCGGCCGCTCCACCGATGCGCTGACCGACGTCTCGGGCTCGCAGACCATCCAGCGGCTGAAGGCAACGGAATCCAGCCTGGAGTCGCAGATCTCGGATCTGTCCACGAGCCTGATGGAGGGGCATCCCCGGCTGAAGAGCCTGCGCGCCCAACTCACCGACATCCGCCAGCAGATCGACCGCGAGACCCAGAAGATCCTCGCTAGCATAGAGAGCGAAGCCAAGGTGGCGCAGTTGCGCGAGCAGCAGCTTATGGGGCAATCGAACACACTGAAGGCCGATAGCGCCCGGGCAGGGCAGGATGAAGTCGGCCTCAACGCTCTGGTACGTGAAGCGACCGCGCAACGGCAATTGCTGGAAACCTATCTCGCCCGTTATCGCGAGGCCGCGTCCCGCGTCAACAAGAACTCAAGCCCGGCGGATGCCCGCGTCGTCTCCCAGGCCGTCGAGCCGGTCGATCCCTATTTCCCCAAGGTCGGACCGATCGTCGTCGTCGCCGCACTCGCATCCTTTATCCTCACCTGTATCGTCATCATGCTGATGGAGCTTTTCAGCGGCCGCGCCCTGCGTCCGGTCGGCCCGGCCGAGCGTGACGCCTTGGTCCGCAAAGAAAGCGCTGTTCGTCCGCTGACCGCTGCCAACGCACAACAGGGTACTGTACCGGCAAGCATGCTTTCCATTGCTGCCGATCAGGCATTGGCGCGGGATATGGAAGAGGCGGTCGATTTCGGACACTTGCCCCACGAGGCTGCGGAAGAGCCTGAAGACGAGGAGGATTTCTCCATCCAGTCGGTCGCCGACTATCTGATCGACCGCGGTTCCCGCCTCGCCATTGCTATATCGCCGACCGGTGACAACGGTTCTACGGCGACCGTGATGCTGGCGCGTACCATCGCCGATGCCGGGTGCCGCATTGTGCTGGTCGATATGACGGGAAGCGGCTGTCCGTCGCGGCTGATGGCCGAATCCGGCGATCTCTCAGGGGTGACGGATCTGCTCTGCGGCGAAGCTGCCTTTGCCGATACTATTCATCCCGATCGACTTTCCGACGCCCATCTCGTGCCGCAGGGCACCAGCGACGTCAGCCGCGCCATGCGCGGTGCCGACCGCCTGTCGCTCATCCTCGATGCGTTGGGTTCCGCCTATGATATCGTGCTGGTCGAATGCGGTGCCGCCGACGTCTCCGGCGTCGCACGTCTGACGCGCAGCAAGGATACGGAAATCCTGCTCTCCATGCCGGTGCCTGATGAGGACCAGTTCATGACCGCGATGACGGAATTCCAGAAGGCAGGCTATGAACACATCATCCTGATGTCCGGCTGGCGCGTCGAGCGTGGCTCCGATGCCCGCCAATATGCAGCCTGATCAATCCTTGTCGGTTTCTTCCGTCGAGGGGGCGTTGATGTCTTGCCGCGCGCGCCACCGCTGGAT
This sequence comes from Rhizobium sp., assembly GCA_036383055.1. Taxonomy (GTDB): domain Bacteria; phylum Pseudomonadota; class Alphaproteobacteria; order Rhizobiales; family Rhizobiaceae; genus Rhizobium. The sequence continues at coordinate 29,093 of DASVPC010000218.1, forward strand.
GAGGCCATAGAGCCGAGGATTGGCCTTGATGGCCGCCTTGGCGCGGGTCATGCCTCTCTGTGCGAAGGCCGCGACATGGCCGATCGCCGAGATCGGCAGGATCAAATCGTGCTGCACGGTCTCCATCGGACACCAGGAGCGCTTGTAGCCCTGATCGCCGATGCCGAAGTCGAAGAGTGCAACATCCTCGCGGTGCAGTCCTTCGATCATGAGCCAGAATAGCAACTCGCCGGGGCTTGCCTCGGGAACCAGCGTCTCGTCGATCGAAGCGAACTGGCAGATGACGTGATCGCCCTTGCGCGACAGCGCGGCGATTGCCGGGATATGCCCTTCATGCTCGCCCTTCAGCCGCAGCGCATGCATCTCCAGCGTGGTATTGGATCCTCCCACGTCCTTGTGCGCCAACAGGCGGTGCAAGGCGGATTGGGTCGATGCATCCCGGAAGACATCCGGCAGGCCCGCGGCTTTGAAGCGAACCGCCTTCTGCCGGAAGAACAGGTCGAGCAGCGCATCCTGTTGATCAGGCCCCGCGATCACATGTTCATAGCCACCCTTGTCATCGAGAATGCGGCTCTGGTGCTTGAATTTCTTGCGCCGCCGTTTCGCATTCACCTGCTTCAGCGTCGCTTCGAAAGGGCCGAGGAAGGGCAGTTGAAAGGCGTGGTTCTGATTCTCGACGGCGGTCAGCGAGGCGAGGGGGCTTGTGCGGCCTCGCCAGGTGACCGGCACATTGCGCAGCAGCATCAAGTCGGCCTTGCCACGCAATGCCTGCACGATCTCCGCCTGCTGCGAGGCCGTTATGCCACCGGCTGCGGTTTCCAGAAATTCCGCGGAGAACAGACCGGTATTGATGTTGCTATGATGCGCGCCGATGAATTCGGCACGGCGCACGCCCCTGGCACGGATGATCTCCAGCGGCAGGATAAGGGCGGTACGTCCGTTGAAAGAGCCGTGCACGATTGCCAGTTGATGCCCGGAGGTTTCGGTCCACGCCGCGCACCAGTCATAGCTCTGGTGAAGCGAGGCGAGATCGTCCCGCTCTAGCGCTCGCCACTCGGCCTCCAGCGGCGCCATGCTGTCGAAGACTTCGATGTGGATGCCGCCATTCGCGGCCGATGGCACGGCAGCGGACGCAATATCCCCGCGCACCGCGTTTGCAGTGGGCATGTCGGCGATATCGAGTTTCTGCCTTTGCACCTGATGTCTCCGATTGGACGGCATTCGGATGCAGTCTTCGCTCAGGTGGCTTATTTTTGATTTAAGGTGAGGTCATGCGAAGAATTTCCCGCTCATCACGGTTATCCCCGCGTTAATCTGCAATCATCTCAGGGCAGGTTTACCGAGCGCGGGGCCCGGCCATCCACTTGATGATTCCCATCGCCGGGAGCACCCAGATGATGCCGCTGACGAAGAAATAGAGGAAATGAACCCAGCCGGGTTGGTCGGCCAGCGTGCGTACCGCTACGATCATCGCCACGATCGCATAGATCACCACCAGCAGGACAAGCAGGATCATGCCGACAAATTTGCGCAGGCGAAGGGGCACGGGTTGGTCTCTCCTCTTGTGACGGCATACCGCGACGGCATGCCGCAAACTCCCGGGACTTGTTTTGCACGCCCCCATCAGGCAAATCAACAGGCGGATTGAAGGGAGACATTATGGCTGTCGCTAATTTGACGTCGGAGCAGGCTGTTTTGAATGAAGTGGCCCGCCAGGACCGCAATCGCCGTGCTATCCGCATCTGGCTCGGTTGCGTGCTTCTGGCGCTTTTTGCCCTCGTACTGGTGGGCGGCGCGACGCGCCTGACCGAATCCGGCCTGTCGATTACCGAATGGAAGCCGATCCATGGGGTCATCCCGCCGCTCAATGCACAGGAATGGCAGGAGGAATTCGACCTCTACAAGCGCATTCCGCAGTTCCAGCTGTTGAACAAGGATATGACGGTCGATGAATTCAAAAGCATCTTCTGGTGGGAGTGGGCACATCGCTTCCTAGCCCGCGCCATGGGTGTCATCTTTGGCGTGCCACTGCTTTTCTTCGTGCTGACCGGCCGCGTCGAGCGCAAGCTATGGCTGCCGCTTGGCGGCATTTTCCTGCTCGGCGGACTGCAGGGTGCGATCGGCTGGTGGATGGTCTCGTCAGGCCTGCAGGCGCGTACCGACGTCAGTCAGTATCGCCTCGCCACCCACCTCGTCACCGCTTGTCTGATCTTTGCCGCCTGCATGTGGTTCATGCGCGCGCTGTCGCCGCATTCGAACGAGCCGGCTCCGACGCGCTATTCGGCGAAACTCGCCGGCCTTATCGCCTTCATGTCGCTGTTCCAGATCTATCTCGGTGCGCTGGTTGCCGGCCTCGACGCGGGCATGTCCTACAATACCTGGCCGTTAATGGACGGTGCGGTGGTGCCGGGCGGGCTGTTCGTGCAGTCGCCGGGCTGGATCAATTTCTTCGAGAACCCGAAGATGGTGCAATATGTCCATCGGCTCGGCGCCTATGCACTTTTTGCTGTTGTGGCGATCAATATGATCATCTCGCTGCGCGCCGCGGCGGAGACCACCCATGCCCGCCGTTCGGTCGTACTGTTCGTGCTGGTGTTGATCCAGGCGATTCTCGGGATTACCACACTGCTGTTGCAGGTACCGCTGCATCTGGCGTTGACCCACCAGGCCGGGGCCCTCGTCGTCTTCGGCTTTGCCATCGCCAACTGGCGCGGCTTCTATGGGGAATATCCGCGCCAGACGGTCATCGCGGTGAGAGGCTGAGGCGAATGATCGCCTCGCCCTCTTGTTTCTCAAAGCTTCAGCGCGACGCAATATTGCTGGGCGCCGACGACAGACGCGCCACCACCTGTATGCGCTTGAATTCGCCGCGCTTGAAGGCAGCCAGGAAGCGGGCGTAATCCTTAAAGACCACGCAGCCATTCGATTCGCCGCGGCCTCCTCTGAGCATGTATGAGTGAGTGAGCAAGCCGTCGCGGCCATAGATGCGGGCGCCATTCGCGGGCGTCAGGCGCAGCGCCTGGACGCCATGGAACAGACTTTCCCTATATGTCAGGTTATAGGTTTCAGGTGGCGTCGGGCCGGTATTTTTGCGGTCGACATAGCGGGGATTGTCACGCATGTGGCCGAGCCCGGAATGCGCCTCGAGGCGCTCGCCGCTCGGCAGATAGACGGTTCCAGCCGAGATATCGTAGATGGCGGTGCCGTTGCCGCCGCGCGGGCTGATCGCGGCAAAGGGGTTGAGGAACCGTTTCGGCCTGGTTTCATCGTCGTCCGTCTTGGCATAGGCCGTCAAATGCGCCGGCGGCGCCACGGCAACCGTGTCGTCGCTGCGGGATCTGGCAGGCGCAGCTGAGGCGACAACGGGTGCCCTTTCCACCGCATGCTCCGGGCGAGCGAGTGGTATCACGCTCGGCAGGTTCGCGGCGACCGGTAAGGTCTCTGCGGCAGGCAGGTCGGTGTCCTTTGCAGGCAACGGCACGGCATCAACCACCGCCGGCGCGCCGGCAAGGGGAGCAGCGGAGGCGATTTCAACCGGCTGTGGGGCGGCGTTTGCCGGAGCAGCCGTCGGCAAGGATGCGGCGGCATACCTGACCTGCATTAGCGATTGCACCGTGTTGGCGAAGTTGAGGGCGATCACCTTGCGCAGATGGTCGATCGCGGCCGGAGAGGCCGCTATGACCGGACGGCCGCCTTTCATGCTCGATGCTGAAGTCTGCGCCTGTCGAAACTCGGAGGCTTGCTGCGCAAGGGCGCTTGCAAGCTGCGCACGCATCGCATCGGCAGCAGTTGCCTTGGGCTGAACGACGACGTCTCCTGTCGCCGTGTATCCGGCTCCCCCGATCGGCGCGTCGGCCGGCACGATGCTGGTGTGACTTTGCTGGTTCATGGGCAAGGTCTGGCTCGCCAGGCGGGCAGGGCGTGTCAGATGGCTCTGCGGCACGATGAAAGCAGACGCCCTCGGCGTGAACGAATCTATCGCCGACATATTCGCGCCGGGCAGGGACAGAACCATCGATTGCGTGGTGATCAGCGTTGCTGCCACCCAGGCGAAAACCACCACCGAGATGCCGGTGACGACTGTGCCGGGACTGATCCCGGAGGATTTTTTCCGGCGCAGAGCGGACCCGGAACGAGGATTGATGTTACCGAACGTCGTCTCGGTCGCAAACGCCATGATACTCTTGATCCAAACTAAATACGCACCACACCGGCTCACAAAAAGGGCCTATGCCGCGACGCAAAATCAGCGTCCGGACGTCACTTTGCCGGTTGTCGGAAAGCATGCCGAATTATGGTAACCAATTCCTTTACGCTGGCGCGATCTTGAAAATTGCCTGACGAGCAGTGCCCATAACCGCTACGTCCCCGGAACGGTTGATGCAGGCCGTAGGGAGTGAATGTGGCGTAATTATCACAGGCAACATTTTTTTGTTTAGTAGTGAATTTGCATATGGCAGGACGGCGCACCCGTCCGCAAGGCAATCGTCAAACGCATTCGGCGGTCGGAATGAAATCCCGACCGCCGAATATTGGAAGTGCCGTTGAGAGGTCTTAAGCGGAGAGCATCAGGTCCATGTTCTGGACTGCGGCGCCAGAAGCGCCCTTGCCGAGGTTGTCGAGCAGGGCGACGAGGTTGACTTGCGTGGTGCCCGGTGTGCCGAACACGAACAGCTTCATCGTGTCCTTGCCGGCGAGCTCGATCGCATTGACGCGCGGCAGGGCGCGGCTTTCGGCAAGCGGGACGACCTGTACGATGTCCTGACCGGCAAAGTGGGCGGCAAGCGCGGCATGGATGCTTTCCAGCGTCGCGCCTTCTGCGAGGTTATCGAGATGCAACGGCACCTGCACGATCATGCCCTGCGGGAACTTGCCGACCGACGGGGAGAAGATCGGCGCGCGGTCGAGCAGCCCGTGCGTCGCCATTTCCGGCACATGCTTGTGGGTCAGCGGCAGGCCATAGAGGAAATGCGGCGCGGTGATCGCATCCGGATGATCGGAATTTTCCATCTGCGCGATCATCTGCTTGCCGCCGCCGGTGTAGCCGGAAACGGCATTGACGGTCACCGGGTAGTCGTCCGGCAGGATGCCGGCGACGCGCAGCGGCCGGATGAGGGCGATGGCGCCGGTCGGATAGCAGCCGGGATTGGCGACGAAACGCGCGCTCGTGATCTTGCCGCCCTGATCCTTGTCCATTTCGGCAAAGCCATAGGCCCAGTCCGGATGCACGCGGAAGGCGGTCGAGGTATCGATGACGCGGACATTGTTGTTGGCCGAGACCATCTTTACCGCTTCCTTCGACGCATCGTCGGGCAGGCAGAGAATGGCGATATCGGCGCTGTTCAGCATGTCTTCGCGCATGGCGGCATTGCGCCGCTCCGCTTCCGGAATGGACAGAAGCTCGACGTCGCGGCGGTCGGCCATGCGCGTGCGAATCTGCAAGCCCGTGGTTCCGTGTTCGCCATCGATGAAGATCTTCGGTGCCATGTTCTTTATTCCTGTTCTTTCAATAGGTTCAGAATGTTTCCGGACTCAGTTTGCCATGGAGTTGATTCAAAATGATAACAGCTGGTCTCAACGACCGTTTGCACGCCTTTCGGCATGGAGACCGAGCATATACATCGCCACCGTCGCTCCTGCAATGGCGGTGATGTCGGCATGGTCGTAGGCCGGCGACACCTCGACGACATCGGCACCCCTGATATCGAGCTGATGCAGGCGTTGCAGCGTCGAGAGGATTTTCGCGCTCGACGGCCCGCCCGCCACCGGCGTTCCCGTGCCCGGTGCATAGGCCGGGTCGAGGCAGTCGATATCGAAGGTGAGGTAGGTGGCGCCGCCTCTGGTATGGGTGATGATGGTCGATGCGATATCGGCAGCGCTCATATCCTCGACCTCGTGACCGTAGAGAAGCCGGATGCCGTAGTCCTCCGGCGCATGCGTGCGGATGCCGATCTGGATGGAGCGGTCGGGATCGATCAGCCCATCGCGGGCGGCGCGGGCGACGAAGGAGCCATGGTCGATGCGCCTGCCGTCGTCGAACCAGGTGTCCTGATGGGCGTCGAACTGCACCAGCGCCAGGGGGCCATGCTTGGCGGCATGCGCCTTGAGCAGCGGCCATGTGACGAAGTGATCGCCGCCGAGCGTCAGCAGGAAGGCGCCGCTGTCGAGAATGGTATTCGCCTGGCCCTCGATCGCCGCCGGTGTCTCCTGGTGGTTGCCGTAGTCGAGCAGGCAGTCGCCATAGTCGATGACGGACATCTCGGCAAAGAGGTCGCGATTGAAGGGGTATTGCGGGTCGTTGTCGAAGATCGCCGAGGCGCGCCGGATTGCCTGCGGCCCGAAGCGCGTTCCCGGCCGATTGGATGTGGCCGCGTCGAAGGGGATGCCCCAGACGACCGCATCGGCACCGTCGAGCGATTTGGTGAAGCGGCGGCGCATGAAGGAGAGCGCGCCGGCAAAAGTCGGGTCGCTGGCTGCGGACGTCAGGCTGGTCGCCGTAAAGGCATGATCGATCGACGTGCTCGGCACGGAGTTCTCCTTCGGTTAGGCTGAAAAGCACAGGCTGGCTCGACGCGTGCAAACGTCCATGCCCGTGAGGCTGCAAATGGAGGGTTTTCCCGTCTTTGCTATTTACTGGCTGGAGCCGAGCATTGATAGGCCTTCTTGACGCAAGCGATTTGCGGCGTGGAGCATTCGGCTTTTCCGTCGGTGAGGGTGCAGATCGAGCATTGATCGGTGAACTCCTTGCAGTCCGGATTGGCCTGTATGAATTCCTTCATGCTCTCCATCTGCGCTTGATCTTGCGTCGTCGGCTGCGGAGTGTCCGCCGAAAAGGCAGGCGAGATTCCCGATATTGCGAGCAGAAATGGCAGGATCAATCCAGCTATCGTCCGTGTCATCCTAGAGCTCCTCCATGGGTGATGCGGGAGTTTGCCATAAAATGCACGCTTTGCCTGCATGGCGATGTGGCATTCGTAAAAAACATCAGGAAAAACAAAAAAGGCCGGGCAAGGCCCGGCCTTTCGGCGACGTTTCAGCTTCTCTTCTGCAGACGCCACAAAGAGAACAGCGTAATAAGCGCCATGACGGTGCAATAGCCGGCGAGCGGCCATGCCGTGTCGCCTCCGAGGAGCACGACGAACAGGGTGCCGATCAAGCCGACGATCAGGCTTTCGACGCAGAAATAGAGTGCGACCGCTGTTCCCGCCGTATCGCCAAAGGCTTGAAGCGCGCCATTCGCGGTGACGGCTGTGGTGAAAACGATGCCGATCGCAATGATCCACATCGGCAGGACGAAGCTGACGAAGGAGGGGGGCAGAAACAGCTCCCCGACGGCGAACAGCAGCGCGCCGATGAGCAGCATCATCATGCCCCGAGCAAGGCTGCCGGCCGAGCCCCATCGCTTGACGAAGCGTCCGGCAAAGCGCGCCGTCGTGATCATCACCACGGCCGCCGTCGCAAAGGCAAGGCTGAAGGCGAGGCTGGAGAAGCCGGCCCGGTCGATCAGCACGCGCGGAGCGGTCGAGAAGAAGATGAAGAAGGCGCCCATCGCTGCGCTGAAGCCGGTCGTATAGGTCCAGAAAGAAAAGTCCTTCAGGATCGATCCGAAGGCTGTCTTCGGCGTCGAAACGGCTGCCGGCCGAGTTTCGTGCCACCGCAGAGCGGCATTCAGGATCGCGGCAAGCGTCAGTATGCCGAGAGCCAGGAATATGGCGCGCCATCCGAAGTGGTTCGCAATCAAGGCGCCGACAATCGGACCGAATGCTGGCACGAATGAGAGCATCGAGCCCAGTAGGCTATAGATTACCGCGCCTTCCGGACGTTCGGCATAGACATCGCGAACCGTTGCAAAGGTTGCAACAAGGGTTGCCGAAGCGCCGACCGCCTGCAGCAGGCGCAGCGCGACGAAAAGGCTGGCGGAGGAGGTGCCGGCCAGAAGGAAGGATGTGACAGCAAACAGCGCCGCACCGCCGAGCAGCACGGGGCGACGGCCGGCGATATCGGAAAGCGGACCGAAGACGATCTGGCCCACGCCAAGTATGAGCATATAGAGGCTGAGGGTCAGCTGGATGACGGCCGGCGACGTATCGAGTGCGCGAGGCATGATCGGGACGACCGGAAGATAGATATCCATCGCGAGGGAGGTGAGGATATCGAAAGGTGCCATCAGCAGCAGCGCTGCCGGCAGGCGGTAGTTCCACGTTGGAATTCTTGAAAGCATGAGTAAACATCCGCTCAAATAACTGGATTTGGCGGCGGCCTGTCTTTTCGTCACGATCAGATTGGCTGGGACAGACGCCGCAACAACAAAAAGCTGCTGCGGCCTATCTGTCTGCTGACGGAGTGCTTCCCATCATAAGATCCTGTCTTAGGCCTCGATTGTTTCGGAGGCGTTGCGACTATCTATCAGCATCGCCCGGATGCGACAATGCGCAAAAGAAAAAGGCCGAGTTTGCACCCGGCCTTTCCAAAGTCCGATCTCGGATAAGCGATTAACGCTTGGAGAACTGGAACGAACGACGTGCCTTCGCACGGCCGTACTTCTTGCGTTCGACGACGCGGCTGTCGCGGGTCAGGAAGCCACCCTTCTTCAGGACCGAGCGCAGGCCCGGCTCGAAGTAGGTCAGAGCCTTGGACAGGCCGTGACGAACCGCACCGGCCTGGCCGGAGAGACCGCCACCGGCAACGGTAGCAATGATGTCGAACTGGCCGTCACGGGCAGCAGCGACGATCGGCTGGCGCAGGATCATCTGCAGAACCGGACGAGCGAAGTATGCCGTGTAGTCCTTGCCGTTGACGATGATCTTGCCAGAGCCGGCCTTGAGCCAAACGCGGGCAACAGCGTCCTTGCGCTTGCCGGTCGCGTAGGAGCGACCGAGCGAGTCAACCTTGCGGACGTGAACGGGAGCAGCTGCTTCCGATACCGTGCCGAGATCCTTCAGGGAAGAGAGATCAGCCATTATCAGGCGCTCCTTACGTTCTTCTTGTTCAGCTTGGCCACGTCGAGAACGACCGGCTGCTGGGCTTCATGGGGATGGTTGGAGCCGGCGTAGACGCGCAGGTTCTTCATCTGGCGACGGCCGAGCGGGCCGCGGGGAACCATGCGTTCGACAGCCTTCTCGACGACGCGCTCCGGGAAGCGGCCTTCGATGATCTGACGAGCGGTACGCTCCTTGATGCCGCCGGCATAACCGGTGTGCCAGTAGTAAACCTTGTCTTCGTACTTCTTGCCGGTCAGAACGATCTTGTCGGCATTGATGACGATGACGTTGTCGCCGTCGTCGACGTGCGGCGTGAAGGTAGCCTTATGCTTGCCACGCAGACGCATAGCGATGATAGAAGCGAGACGACCAACGACAAGCCCTTCGGCGTCGATGAGAATCCACTTCTTCTCCACCTCTGCAGGCTTCTGGGAGAAGGTTGCCATGTTGTATACTCTCTTTTAGGACCCCGGACCCGAAGGCGTCAGGGCGTTTCTTGTTGCTTGGTTTGGCGAGCGAAACACACGCCAAAAAGAAAGCAGCCCGGAAAGGCTGCGATCTGGGGCGGCTTATAGAGGGAATGGCCGAGAAGGTCAATATGACGGATTTTGGTGGTCGTAAAAATTACCAAGCAAAATCAGTGTGTTTGATTATAAGGTATTTATATACCACATACTTTTGGCCTCAAGCCAGCTTCAGGATCAGAACGCCCGCGGCAATGATCGCGCCGGCAATGTAGCGCCAGATGCTCGATCGCTCCTTCAGAATGACCACGGAAATCACCAGCGCAAACAGGATCGAGGTTTCGCGCAAGGCAGCGACGGTGGCGACGGGTGCCTTTGTCATGGCCCATAGCGCCAGGCCATAGGATGCGATGGAGCCGGCGCCGCCGATCAGGCCGCGCCACCAGTTGTAGCGGACATGGGCGGCAACGGCATTCACGCCACGCTGCGAGATTGCCCAGGCGAACAACAGTACTGGCGGCAGGAGCGACATCCAAAGCGTATAAGATATGGAATTACCCGATAGCCGCGCGCCGATGCCATCAACATAAGTATAGGTGGCGATCACCACGGAGTTGGAAAGTGCGAGCTTAATGGCTGTCCGGCCACCCTTCCGCGCTTCGAAGGCCAGCGTCATGATGCCTGCGCAGATGGTCATGATGCCGAGTACGGCCCCGCCCGACAGGCTCTCCTTGAGGATAAAGCCGCTGGTCGACGCGATGATCATCGGCGCAACGCCGCGCATCAGGGGGTAGACGAGGCCGATATCGCCAGCGCGATAGGCGGCAGCCACCAGCTGGAAATAGGCGAATTGCAGGATTGCCGATGCGCCGATGAAGAGCCATGCAGCCGGGGCCGGCAGCGGCAGAAACGGCAGAAAGGGCAGGGCAGTGGCTGCGCCGCCGGCAGCGACCAGTGCGGCATCAAGCGATTTGTCTGTGCCGGCTTTGATGATCGCGTTCCAGGTCGCGTGCAGCAGGGCACCGAGAAGGACGAGAGCGATGACGTCAAGAGACACTGAAACCTCGGAAAAAACGGCTATGGCGGGCGAAAAAATTGATAATTTGTGGTTATCTCGCCGTCATTTGATCCTCAATGTATCAAAAAGCAACAGACGAGCCGTTTGTGAGACGTAAAGGCCGTATCACCGTATCTCAGACCCGCGGAAATATATGGGCCTTCTCGTTTCCTGTCTGTTCTATTTTCGCCTTACAACTATAAGACGTTTCTAATGCATGTGAGTATGAAGCGAGAACAAAAATCGGATGTCGAGTGAACGCATTATGGCAGCTTTTGCCGATGAACTCCCAAAGCGCTGTGAAAAGATGGGAGAGGAGTAGGTTAACCAATTGGGCGATCCCCGCTCCGGTTGGTCACCCGTCAGGCGGAGCGGGGCAAATATACCGCAGCATGAAAGGTGGTCAGCGAAAGCCGGGGCCGCAAAATTCAAGGACAATACCTGATCGGCGCAACTCTAGCTTTTTCTGGGAAAATCAACTAGCATTCCCAACAGAGACAATAAAAAGTAATATTTATTGCGAAATAAGTGATTTTTAACCACGGTCTTTTTCTCTGGGAAATTCATGTCGTGGCATATATCGGCCGTTCGCAATCAGTTCTCATTTCCTCATGCATCATGAGTTTTTGCTAATTATCCTCTGAATGAACGGTGAACAAAAGTTGTATTTCATGAGAACGCAACCCGACATCTGCGGGGAACGTGATTGAAAGCGCTTTGGGCGCACCCCCAGAAAACCTATGCGCCAGAAACTATTTTGCATTGCAATGGCCGCAAACGACGACCTGATGATAGCGGCCGCTCCGGTTCGAATCCGGGCGGGCTCAATTGAAAATGGAGAAAAGCCCGGAGCGATCAGACGCTTGTCGGGTCGTGATTGATCCGGTGACGATGAAAATCCGATCAGCGCCGAAAGAGAATATCGTCGTCGTCGAAGTCGCTTGACGGCCGGCAGGTATAGACGGGGCAATTGGCCCGGTCTTTGGTCGGCATATAGTCCTGATAGGCATAGTAGCCGGCATTGCAGGCATTGCTGTCCGAGACGTAGCGATCGTAGAGCGTCATGTTGCGCACCCTCGTGGACGGATAACGCATGATGACGGCCCTTTCGCGGTTGATGACCGCCCTGGCCTCGGCACAGGTGAAAGACAAGGCGTTGTAGCGTGATATCGCCAGGGCCGGCGTGGCGACCGAGGTGATCAGCAGGCCCAGCAGGATGATTTTTTTCATCGAGGCAATCCTCCCTGAAACTGTTATAATTCTTATATATACATCCAAAAGCGAAGCTGTGGCTTCTGGATTTGTGACAAAACACAAGTGTGATCGAATAGGGAGGCTCCGTGATGAACCACGACCGTTATGACGATTCCTATATCGCCGATATTCTTCTATCCGTACGGACCATCGCGCTCGTCGGCGCATCACCCAATCCCGCGCGCCCGAGCAACGGCGTCATGGCCTATCTGTTGGCGCGGGGCTATCGCGTCATTCCCGTCAATCCCGGACAGGCCGGCAAGGAGATCATGGGCCAATGGGTCTTTGGTCATCTGGCCGATATCCCGGAGCCGGTCGACATGGTCGATGTCTTTCGCGCGCCGGAATATCTGAGAACGGTGGTCGAAGAGACGATCATGATCGAGCCGCGCCCGCCCGTTATCTGGGGGCAGCTCGGCGTGCGTGACGATGCGGCCGCCGCAAGAGCGGAAGCAGCCGGCGTCAAGGTCGTCATGGATCGCTGCCCGGCAATCGAATATCCGCGTCTGGTCGCCTGAGACGGCCGGCGCTCGCCAACGAGCGCTGGCCATTTGTCGCGCCGTATCGTCGAAAGAGAGCCAAGTTTTTCCCGTAAGGGGAAGAGCTTGGAAAACTTCGCTGTTACCTTTCAGATCCCGGGCGTTATGATCCCGTTGCTGCAACAACAATCTTGACGGGAGGAAAGAGCATGGCGACGAACAATCCAGGTTTCGACACACTGGCGATCCATGCGGGTGCGCAGCCGGACCCGACGACGGGTGCGCGCGCGACGCCGATTTACCAAACGACTTCCTTCGTCTTTCAGGATGCGGATCACGCCGCCGCACTCTTCGGGCTGCAACAGTTCGGCAATATCTACACCCGCATCATGAACCCGACCCAGGCGGTGCTGGAGGAGAGGGTGGCGGCTCTCGAAGGCGGCACGGCCGCCCTTGCAGTTGCCTCCGGCCACGCCGCCCAGTTGCTCATCTTCCACACCATCCTGAAGCCGGGCGATAATTTCGTCGCGGCCAAGCGGCTCTATGGCGGCTCGATCAACCAATTCGGTCATTCCTTCCAGAATTTCGACTGGCATGTGCGCTGGGCCGATTCCGATGATCCCGCCACCTTCGAGGCCCAGATCGATGGACGCACACGCGCCATCTTCATCGAAAGTCTCGCCAATCCCGGTGGCACCTTTGTCGATATCGCGGCCATCGCCGCCATTGCCCGTAAACATGGCCTGCCGCTGATCGTCGACAACACCCTGGCCAGCCCCTATCTTATCAGGCCGCTTGAGCATGGCGCCGATATCGTCGTACACTCACTAACCAAATTCATCGGCGGCCACGGCAATTCCATGGGCGGCATCATCATCGACGGCGGCACCTTCGACTGGTCCGCATCGGGCAACTATCCAACGCTGTCGACGCCGCGGCCGGAATATAACGGCATCGTGCTGCACGCCACCTTCGGCAATTTCGCCTTCGCCATCGCCTGCCGTGTGCTCGGCCTGCGCGATCTCGGCCCTGCCATTTCTCCCTTCAACGCCTTCCTGATCCTGACCGGTATTGAAACGTTGCCGCTGCGCATGCAGCGCCATTCCGATAATGCGATCGCGGTCGCGCGGTGGCTGAAGGGGCAGGAGAAGGTGGCCTGGGTGCACTATGCCGGCCTTGAAGACCATCCGAACCATGCGCTGCAACAGCGCTATTCGCCGAGAGGCGCCGGCTCAGTCTTCACCTTCGGCCTGAAGGGCGGTTACGAGGCGGGCAAGGGCTTCGTCGAGGCGCTGGAACTGTTCTCCCATCTCGCGAATATCGGCGACACGCGATCGCTGGTCATCCATCCCGCCTCGACGACGCATAAACAGCTCACCGACGAGCAGAGGATCGGCGCCGGCGCCGGTCCCGACGTCGTGCGCCTGTCGATCGGCATCGAGGACGTGAAGGACATCATCGCCGATCTGGAGCAGGCTCTGGCGAAGGTTTGACCGGCGCCCGCTACTTTCCCGGTTCACGGCCTCCTCGCGATCTCAATTTCGTTACAATTGGTCCGCTACAACTTTAGCGACGAATTGAAACGGTGAGCTCCAGAAAACCATGATCTCAAGATTGCGCGTAGCGGTCCTCTTTGGCGGACAGTCCTCCGAACACGATGTTTCCCTCCTGTCCGCCCGCAACGTCATAAAAGCAATCGATGCCGAGAAATACGAGATCGTACCGATCGTCATAAGCCGTGACGGACGATGGCTGCTGATCGATCTGGATGAGGGGGCTCTGCCTGACCCGGTCGCCTATGCCGGTCGTGAAGTCTGCCTGCTGCCGGGCGGCAAGGGCCGGATTCTCGCTGTCGGCGATCTCGCCGGAGCGCGCGAGCTGCCAGCAATAGATATTCTGTTTCCGGTCCTGCATGGTCTCTATGGCGAGGATGGCTCCATCCAGGGCCTCGCCCGAATGGTCGGAGTGCCCCTGGTCGGCTGCGGCATTCTCGGATCGGCAACCGCCATCGACAAGGATATCGCCAAGCGCCTGCTGCGTGACGCCGGCCTGCCGGTCGCCCGTTCGATCACTGTGAGATCTGGCGATACTCTATCGTTTGAGGAAGCGGCAAGCGCCTTGGGCTCGCCGGTTTTCGTCAAGCCGGTGCGACAGGGCTCTTCCGTCGGCGTCGCCAAGGCGGCGAATGTCGACGAATTTCGCTCGGCGCTCGTCGAGGCGTTCAAGCATGACGACAAGGTGCTCATAGAAGAGTTCGTCAAGGCGCGTGAAATCGAATGCGCCGTCCTGGAGCAGACCGATGGCACGCTGTTCGTTTCCCTGCCGGGTGAGATCGTCACCGGCCAGGACCACAGCTTCTATACCTATGACGCAAAATACGTCGATGAGGATGGCGCTGTCACCAGCGTTCCCGCGCAATTGCCTGCCGATCTCACCCAGCGTCTCCGCGAACTCTCGCTGGACGCGTTTCGGGCATTGGGCTGCGAAGGTCTCGCGCGCGTCGATTTCTTCGTGAGGCCGGACATGAGCATGGTGGTCAACGAGGTCAATACGATGCCGGGTTTCACCAATATCAGCATGTATCCAAAGGCCATGGAAGCGACCGGGATCCCTTATCCGGCGCTCGTCGGCCGGCTGATCGAACACGGGCTTGCAAGAGGCGGACGATAACCGGATTGTCGTTCTTTAACGTTGCAAAGCCAACCGAATGCGATGCACTACGACCGAGTGTTTCCGGGTCATCATGAGGGATTTATGACAACATATTTACGATTGGATACCGCCGGCATCGAGCCGGAAACGGGCGCCCCGGCTGAAGATCGCATCATTTCCGGAGCGCCGGAATTCCGTACCTGGAATGCGGAAGAGGCCGATGGCGGGCTCTATGCGGGCATATGGGAGGCGACGCCCGGCAAATGGAAGATCGTCTATGACGAGTGGGAATATTTCCACATCCTCTCCGGTCATTCGGTGGTAACCGCCGAGAATGGCGAGACTTTTCACCTGCGCGCCGGCGACCGGATGATCCTAAGGCCTGGCTTCAAGGGGACCTGGGAAGTCATTGAAACGACTCGCAAGGACTATGTGATCCGCCTCTGACGGCGCCTTGGATTTCGCTGCAAAGCTAGTTGAATCAAAACATGAAGACCGGTGCCGCTTCGATTGCGCGCCGGTCTTTGTCGTGCCGTCCGCGCGATGGCCGTTTCCATTGCCAGAGGTTGTGTCACCGGGCTTTCACCAAACTGTCATCAAACTGAAACACTGCGGCTTTAGACGCATCGTTGTCGCCAGGAGATTGAGGTGGGCGCTACCAACCGATTGGGAACCCCGCGCCAGACTCCTGCTCGCCATCCTTTCATCACTTGAGGAAGTGAGTCTAATATGCTGAACCAGAAATTTCGTTCGCTCTGCCTGACTGCAGGCTTCATCGCGGCTATGTCCGTTTCGGCCTCGGCTGCCGACATCACGGGCGCCGGCTCGAGCTTCATCGCGCCGGTTCTGTCCAAGTGGGCTGAAGGCTACAAGGCTGCGACGAACAATGTCGTCAACTACCAGTCGGTCGGTTCGGGCGCCGGCATCAAGCAGCTCCTCGACAAGACCATCGTATTCGGCGCTTCGGATAAGCCGATGAGCGACGCTGACCTCGAGAAGAACGGCATTGCCCAGTTCCCGATGATCTCCGGCGGCATCGTCGTTTCCTATAACGTTGAAGGCGTAAAGCCGGGCGAACTCGTTCTCGACGGTAAGACGCTGTCCGACATCTTCCTCGGTAAGATCGCCAAGTGGGACGATGCGGCCATCAAGGCCCTCAACCCCGACGTCAAGCTGCCTTCCACGCCGATCTCCGTCGTTTATCGCGCCGACAGCTCGGGCACGACCTTCAACTTCACCGACTACCTGGCGAAGGTTTCGCCGGAGTGGAAGGAAAAGGTTGGTTCGAACACGGCCGTTGAATGGCCGGTCGGCTTCGGCGCCAAGGGTTCGGAAGGCGTTTCCACCACCGTCAACCAGACGGCTGGTTCGATCTCCTACGTTGAATATTCCTACGTCATCGCCAACCACATCGGTTTCGCGAAGATGAAGAATGCCGCCGGCAAGGTTATCGAGCCGAGCCTCGACACGTTCAAGGCTGCTGCTTCCAACGCCGATTGGGCCAATGCCAAGAACTTCAACCTGATCATCACCAATCAGCCGGGCGAGAAGAGCTGGCCGATTGCAGCTTCGACCTGGGTTCTGCTCTATAAGAAGCCGGCCGATCCTGCTCTCAACGAAGAAGCGCTGAAGTTCTTCAAGTGGTCCTATGAGCATGGTCAGAAGGACGCGACTGCCCTGTCTTACCTTGCGATCCCGGACAATGTTGCTGCGGTTGTCGAGAAGTCCTGGACGAAGGACTTTGGCACGAAGTAATTTGTGCTAGCTGAGAAGTTGCGGCGGACAGGGAAATAGCCGTGTCCGCCTTTCCTGACAGGACAAGGGGAAATCGATGGCTGACGCGACTCAGACGGCTGGCTTCCAGGGATTGGATACCAGCGCCAGCACCAGAAAGTTCCGAATACAAGACCGGATTTTCTACTTTATGACGCTTGGCTCGGCTGCTCTCGTCGTGCTTCTGCTGCTGGCAATCATTGTGGTTCTTATCATCGATGCCTTGCCAACTTTCCAGGCCTTCGGATTTTCGTTCCTCTGGGGCACGAAGTGGAGTGCTCCCGCCGATATCTATGGTGCCGTGCCTGCCGTGGTCGGTACGCTGGTGAGTTCGCTCATCGCCATGCTGATTGCCGTTCCCATGGGCATCGGCATCGCCATCTTCCTTACGGAACTTTGCCCCGGCAGCCTGCGCCGTCCGATCAGTACGGCCATCGAGCTTCTGGCCGGTGTTCCCTCCATTATCTACGGTATCGTCGGTCTGTTCATCCTCGTGCCGCTAATGCAGACCTATATCCTGCCGTTCCTTATGATGACGGTCGGCCAGGTGCCGCTGATCGGCCTGCTGTTCCAACCGCCAGCGCCGGGCGTCGGCCTGTTGACCGCAAGCCTCGTGCTGGCTGTCATGATCCTGCCGTTCATCACCGCGATCGCGCGCGACGTGTTCGGCACCGTGCCGCCGATGCTGCGTGAATCCGCTTACGGCATGGGCATGACGACATGGGAAGTGGCGCGCCACATCCTGATCCCCTATACGCGTCGCGGTCTTGTCGGCGGCATCATGCTCGGCCTTGGCCGCGCGCTTGGCGAAACCATGGCCGTTACGTTCGTTATTGGCTCGGTGAGCCGTCTGCAATCGTCGATCATCTCGCCGTCCACCACGATTTCCGCCCAGATCGCGAACAACTTCGGCGATGCCGACGGTCTGCAATTGTCGAGCCTGATTGCGCTCGGCCTGCTCCTGTTCGTCCTTTCCTTCTGCGTGCTTGCGGCGGCAAGGTGGTTGATCGGCCGCGGCGACGCGCTTTAAGGAAAAAACCATGGAAAGTGCAATTCGTCAGAACCTCGTGTCGAGGCGTTATGGGAAGAACCGGGTGATGATGGCCTTGTGCTTCATCGCGGCCATCCTCGGTATATTCTTTCTCAGCGTGATCCTTGCGAGCTTGGTTTATCGCGGTGTATCGGCACTCAGCCTCGACGTGTTCACCATGTCGATCCCGGCCCAGGGCTCGCGCGGCGGTCTGATCAACGCAATCTACGGCACCGTGCTGGTCACGGGATGCGCCATCCTGATTGCCGCGCCGATCGGCATTCTCGCCGGCACCTATCTGGTGGAATATGCCAACGGCAGCAAGCTTGCCGAGGCTGCCAAGTTCCTCAACGACATCCTGCTGTCCGCACCCTCGATCATCATCGGCGTATTCGTCTACGGCGCCGTGGTCGTGCCCATGCGCGGCAACTCTGCAGTCGCCGGCATCCTCGCGCTGGCGTTGATCGCCCTTCCGGTCGTCAATCGCACGACGCAGGACATGCTGTTGTTGGTGCCAAATGCGCTTCGTGAGGCGACCGCCGCCCTCGGCGCGCCGCGCTGGAAGTCCATGGTGATGGTGATCTACCGGTCCGCCTGGACGGGCATCCTCACCGGCATCCTGCTGGCCGTTGCCCGTATCAGCGGCGAAACCGCGCCGCTTCTATTCACGGCCGGTTACAGCAAATTCATGAACGCGGGCCTGACCGGTCCGATCGCCACGTTGCCGGTTGCCATCAACACGCTCGCCGCTGATGCAGGCGAGGATCTCAAACAACTTGCCTGGGCCGGCGCGCTGATCATCACCGTTGCCATCCTTGCTCTCAATATCCTTGCCCGTGTCTTGAGTGGGCGTCGCCAATGACGCAGCCGCCGAACGATAGGAATGAAACCATGAACATGAGCGACAACAATTTCCAGAGTGTCAACGCACAGCCGGGGAAGGACGCCGTTTCTCAGTCGGATCTCGGCATGATCGCGAAACTTGACGTGAAGAACCTCGATTTCACCTATCAGAACGGCCATCGCGTTCTGAAGGGCGTGAATATGAGCATCCGCAAAAATGCGGTCACAGCCTTCATCGGCCCTTCGGGTTGCGGAAAGTCCACGCTGTTGCGCACCTTCAACCGGATGTATGATCTCTATCCAGGCCAGACGGTTGCCGGCGAGATCCTGCTGGACGGCCGCAATATTCTTGCCAAGGACGTCGATCTGAACGATTTGCGCGCCAAGGTCGGCATGGTGTTCCAGAAACCCACGCCATTCCCGATGTCGATCTATGAAAACGTCGCTTTCGGCATCCGGCTTTATGAGAAGATTTCCAAGGCGGAAATGGACGCCCGCGTCGAAGCGGCGCTGACGGAAACAGCGTTGTGGAGCGAAGTGAAGGAAAAGCTGCATCAGAGCGGGCTTGGCCTTTCTGGCGGTCAGCAGCAGCGCCTCTGCATCGCCCGCGCCATCGCCCTGCGTCCGGAAGTCCTCCTTCTCGACGAACCCACCTCGGCTCTCGACCCGATCTCCACCGCCAAGATCGAAGAGTTGGTGTCACAGCTGAAGGGCGAGTTCACGATCGTCATCGTGACGCACAACATGCAGCAGGCAAGCCGTATCTCCGACAGCACCGCCTTCATGTATCTGGGCGATCTGATCGAGTACGGCCCAACTGAGCAGATCTTCCAGGCGCCGAAGGTCAAGCGCACGGAAGACTACATCACCGGCCGCTACGGCTGATACGGCAAACGCGGGCGGTGCCCGCAGCCTGAAACTTTACGATGGCGCGCCCGCTTGGCGCGCCATGTTGCGTTTTTGGAGCATGATCCGGCGAACCGAACGGCTCGCCCCGCCATCCCTCGGCTCACCAGCTCAGTTCGAGCTTGTCGAGGCCGTGGAAGTGATAGACGTCCTTGACCTCGGGCGTCTTCTGGAGCTTCAGGCCGGGCAGGCGTTCGAACAGGATCGGCAGCACCACGTTGAGTTCCAGCCGTGCCAGCGGAGCGCCGATGCAGAAATGGATGCCGGCGCCGAAGGAGAGGTTCGGTGCTTCGTTGCGGTCGGGCTTGAAGGTGAGGGGATCGGAGAATTTTCTGGGGTCCAGATTGGCGGCGGCGAGAATCATCGCCACCTTGTCACCGCGCTGGAAGGAGACCCCGTCTATTTCCGTTGGCTCCAGGCACCAACGGTCGAAGATATGCACCGGCGCGCAGATGCGCAGCGTCTCCTCCACGGTGCGCTCGGTCGTCGCCTCGTCCTTGAAAAGCTCCGATGGCGCATAGCCGCTTTCGAGGATGACGCGGACGGAGTTGCCGATCTGATGAACGGTTGCCTCGTGCCCGGCATTCAGCAGCACGATCGTCGTCGAGACCAGCTCGTCCTCGGTCAGATACTGACCCTTGTGCTCGGTGGTGATCATATGCGTCAGGAGGTCGTCGCGCGGATTGGCGCGGCGCTCACGGATGACGGTTTTCACGTAGTCGGAGAATTCCTTCGCCGCCCGATCCGCCGCATCCTCGTCCTCGCGCGTGCGGCCGAACATGTACATGCGGACATAGGCATGCGACCATTTCAATAGTTGCGGCCCCATCTCCTCAGGGATGCCGATCATCCGCGCGATCATGGTGACGGGGATGATATCGGCAAAGGCCGACAGCAGTTCCACTTCGCCATCCTTCTCGAACTTGCCGATCAGCCGGTTGGCCAACTCGGCCAGCTCCGGCTTCATTTTCTCGACATGGCGGGAGACGAAGGCGCGGTTGACGAGGGTTCTAAGCCGCGTGTGTTCCGGCGGCTCGATTTCGAGCAGCGAATGTTGTTCGGCCAGATCGAAGTTTTTCAGATGCGGCAATGGCGCGGGCATGCCGAGCTCTTCGCGGCTGGCGATGTGCAGAATCTGCCGGCCGAAGCGCCGGTCGCGCAGCAGCCCGTTCACATGGTCGTAGCCGATGAAATACCATCGCTTCTGCTCTTCCCAATAGAAGGTGGGACATTCGGCATGCAAGGCGGCGTAGACCGCATTCGGGTTGCTATAGAAAGCGGGATCACGGCCGTTGAGGGAGAGCTGGCGCGAGACGGGATCGATGGAAAAAACAGAGGATATGGTCATGACGAGAGGATTATCGGAATAATTCGAATGGGAAAAGACCGTTACATCTGGGCGAGCGTGCCGAGGCGACGGAGCGCATGGATCTGATCGTCGAGCGTCGGCACCAGTTCGCCGCCGTTCGGATCCGGCGGCGTGTCGGTTGCCATCGTCGCTTCTTCCTCGCCGAAGACGACGGTGCAGTTGCGGCCGGCGCGTTTGGCGGCATAAAGCGCCCGGTCGGCGGCTGAAACGAGCCGATCCCAATTGGCGATGTCGCAGGGCATGATCGCCAGCCCGACGCTGACCGTCGCCGAAACGAGGGATTGGCCGGCGAGCAATGGCGTGCGGCAGAAATCGGCGCGGACCGTCTCTGCGATCGCCTCGGCTTCGGCCTGATCGTTGACGGGGACGAAGGCGATGAATTCTTCGCCGCCCATACGGCCGAACGCGCCGCTTCCGGGGACGAATTGCCGGCCGATACGGGCAAATTCGGCAAGTACGATATCGCCGGTTTGATGGCCATAGCGGTCGTTGATCGCCTTGAAGTGATCGAGATCGAACAGCAGCGCGGCAATCTTTTGCGAGCCCCTTGCTGTCTTTTCGACGACAAGCGGGAAGTAATCCTGCAGGCCGCGTCGGTTCAGGACACCCGTCAGCATGTCCGTGATCGAAATCGTCCGCCAGCGTCGCTCCGCGCGTTCCATCAGCAGCCGGCCGCTGAGCGCAATGGCCGTGATGATCAGCAGTGCGCAGCCGAGGGCGGAATAGCCGCGATAGATCAACGCCTCTTCGAGGCTCGGCCTCAGAAGGATCATCGACATGGAGGAGATGAGGCAGACGCAGGCGAGCGCCATCAACACGAAACCAAGCGGCCCGCGCGCTGCCTCATGCCGGCCTTCCGCCGGGCGCACTGCGCGGGCCATCAGCGTCGCACCGACAGCGCCCGCGAGGTCATACAGGAAGACACGGTTGGCAAAGCTCTCATGGATCCATGGCAGCTCGATGCCGACAATCCAGATCACCGGCGGTAGCAGAGCCGACCATTGGAGCCTGCGTTTGTCCATCCGGTAGAAACCGGCGATCCAGGCGCTTTCGCCGAGGAGAGCGATGCCATTGCCGAACTCGATTGACAGTAGATCCGGAATGAGGCCACGCGCCGCCACGAGACCGAATCCGATGGCGCTGAAGGCAAAACCCAGCGCCCACATCAGATAGGCCGTCATGCGGCGATCATGCCGCCAGACGAGAAAAAGCACGGCGGCGAGCGTGATCGCCTCCGAGCACCAGATGGTCAGTCCCGTGGTGATATTGAGCACGGTCGGCGTTTCTCCCTTTCCGCGGCGCGGATGGCGTCGGCGTAAGGGGACGCGGCAACGCTTGCAATCTGTGTATCGTCGCCGAATAAGATGGTGAGTTTCTTAAGCCGCTTGGTAAATTTTAGCTGCGCTTGTCACGACGGTTGTGCCAACATCGCCCGGATTTCATCCTTCCTTCACCTTTTGGTTGGGAAATGCGGTGGAGTACGCGTGTCGCGTCATCGGATCTATTGGCATCGGCGGTTGGAAACGCTTCTTCAACATCTATTCAGCCATTAGGCCTTTTTGACGTTATCCCTTCGGGCGTCTTGAAGTGCAGGGCAGGGACACTCTATGTAGGGATAAAGGATTTTATTCGATTCCCGGCGTTATCGCCGTCGGGGCAAGCTTGGTAAAGGACGCACATGAGAAATCCAGTCGATACAGCTATGGCTCTGGTGCCGATGGTTGTTGAGCAGACTAACCGCGGGGAACGGTCCTACGACATCTATTCCCGCCTGCTGAAGGAACGCATCATCTTCCTGACCGGCCCGGTCGAAGATCACATGGCGACGCTGGTCTGCGCCCAGCTTCTTTTCCTTGAGGCGGAAAACCCGAAGAAGGAAATCGCGCTCTATATCAATTCGCCGGGTGGCGTCGTGACTGCCGGCATGGCGATCTACGATACCATGCAGTTCATCAAGCCGGCCATTTCGACGCTTTGCATCGGCCAGGCTGCGTCCATGGGCTCGCTGCTGCTTGCTGCTGGCGACAAGGACATGCGCTTCGCAACGCCGAATTCCCGCATCATGGTTCACCAGCCCTCCGGCGGTTTCCAGGGGCAGGCTTCGGACATCGAGCGCCATGCCCGCGACATCATCAAGATGAAGCGCCGTTTGAACGAAATTTACGTCAAGCATTGCGGCCGGACCTATGAAGAGGTCGAGCAGACGCTGGATCGTGACCACTTCATGTCCTCCGACGAGGCCAAGGATTGGGGTCTGATCGACAAGGTGCTGACGTCGCGTACCGAAATGGAAGGTGAAGCCGCTACGTGAGTTATCCACGCAGCGGTGACTTCTACGCCACAGTTCTATCCCATTTGTGATCGAATAGGGGTTTAATGTGGAGCGGAACACGGTAATAGTACGCATTCATGCTATGTAGCGTTTTTATGACATAGCATTCGGCATTCGAAGGGGGATTCGTTGCCACCGCGGCCCGGTATGATTACTGGGCTGCGTTCAGTACCCCGAAGAGCGCCGCGATCTGCTGATGAAACGAGGGGCAGGTCCGGCGGGCGCATTGAGTGGACCGCGGTTTCGATTGGAAAATCCGCGGCGTGCTGGAAGGAAAAGGATATGAGCAAAGTCAGCGGCAGCAACGGCGGCGACTCCAAGAATACTCTGTATTGTTCATTCTGCGGCAAGAGCCAGCATGAAGTCCGGAAGCTGATTGCCGGACCGACCGTCTTCATCTGCGATGAATGCGTCGAATTGTGCATGGACATCATCCGCGAGGAAAACAAGTCCTCGATGGTCAAGTCCCGCGACGGCGTGCCGACGCCGCAGGACATCATCAAGGTTCTCGACGAATACGTCATCGGCCAAAGACAGGCGAAGAAGATCCTGTCGGTGGCGGTGCATAACCATTACAAGCGTCTCGCTCACGCCTCCAAGAACGGCGATGTCGAGCTGGCGAAGTCGAACATCATGCTCGTCGGACCGACCGGCTGCGGCAAGACCTATCTCGCGCAGACGCTGGCCCGCATCATCGATGTGCCCTTCACCATGGCTGACGCCACGACGCTGACCGAAGCCGGTTACGTCGGCGAAGACGTCGAAAACATCATCCTGAAGCTGCTGCAGGCTGCCGACTACAATGTCGAGCGTGCCCAGCGCGGCATCGTCTACATCGACGAAGTCGACAAGATTTCCCGCAAGTCGGACAATCCGTCGATCACCCGCGATGTCTCGGGCGAGGGTGTGCAGCAGGCGCTTCTGAAGATCATGGAAGGCACGGTCGCTTCCGTTCCTCCCCAGGGTGGCCGCAAGCATCCGCAGCAGGAATTCCTGCAGGTCGACACGACGAACATCCTGTTCATCTGCGGCGGCGCTTTTGCCGGTCTCGACAAGATCATCTCCGCCCGTGGCGAAAAGACCTCGATCGGCTTCGGTGCGGCCGTCAAGGGCCCGGATGACCGTCGCGTCGGCGAAGTGCTGCGCGAACTGGAGCCGGAAGATCTGGTCAAGTTCGGCCTGATCCCGGAATTCATCGGTCGTCTGCCGGTTCTGGCGACGCTGGAAGACCTCGATGAGGATGCGCTGATCCAGATCCTGTCGGAGCCGAAGAACGCGCTCGTCAAGCAGTACCAGCGCCTGTTCGAGATGGAAGACGTCGAACTGACCTTCCACGAGGATGCGTTGCGCGAGATCGCTCGCCGGGCCATTATCCGCAAGACGGGTGCTCGTGGACTGCGCTCGATCATGGAAAAGATCCTGTTGGACACCATGTTCGATCTGCCGGCGCTGGAAGGTGTTCGCGAAGTGGTCATTTCCGAGGAAGTGGTTCGCGGTTCCGCCCGCCCGCTCTACATCTATGCCGATCGGCAGGATGAAAAGGCCAACGCCACCGCCTGATCGACAGATCTGCGGCTTAAATCCAGGGGCTCGTCGTTGACGGGCCCCTTTCTATTTGAAAAATCGTACAGTTTCCTGATAAAGTCCGGGATAAGCTTATGGGAACGCCGTCCAAACCGGTTGTGAAGAGCGCCTGCCGCAGCCATGATGGCATGATTCCGGAATCGTCGGTGGATTGGGCTTTCGCCCGGCTTTGCTCCTCCGAGGACCGCGTTGCCGGCAGTGTTCGAGTAGCCGGGGTCCGGTGTTTGTTGTTGCGTTCCTCCTCGTGAATACGTGTTTCGCTGCCTCACGGCGCGCGCGTCCCGCACGACTTGAAATAGATAATGTGAAGCTCCACTTCTAACCCAAGTGAGAGAGCCGGCTAATCCCCTAAAGCCGGTAGAGAGCCCGGGAACGGGACGACGGAAAGGAAATGACATGACTAAGAAAACGTCTGCGGCAAATGAGAGCATTGCCTATCCGGTATTGCCGTTGCGCGACATCGTGGTTTTCCCCCACATGATCGTGCCGCTGTTCGTCGGACGGGAAAAATCCATCCGCGCGCTGGAAGAGGTCATGGGGTCTGACAAGCAGATCATGCTGCTCACCCAGATCAATGCCAGCGATGACGATCCGGCCCCGGATGCGATCCACAAGGTCGGCACCGTGGCGAACGTACTGCAGCTCCTGAAGCTTCCCGACGGCACCGTCAAGGTGCTGGTCGAAGGCAAGGCACGCGCGGAGGTCGACACCTATACCGCGCGCGAGGACTTTTACGAGGCCCTGGGCCACGTCTTGCCAGAGCCGCAGGAAGATCCGGTCGAACTGGAGGCGCTGAGCCGCTCGGTCGTTTCGGAATTCGAGAGCTATGTGAAGCTCAACAAGAAGATTTCACCGGAAGTGGTCGGCGCGGCCAGCCAGATCGAAGATTATTCGAAGCTCGCCGATACGGTTGCCTCGCACCTGTCGATCAAGATCACCGAGAAGCAGGAGATGCTGGAAACCACCAGCGTCAAGGGCCGTCTCGAAAAGGCACTCGGCTTCATGGAAGGCGAGATTTCGGTCCTGCAGGTCGAAAAGCGTATCCGCTCGCGCGTCAAGCGCCAGATGGAGAAGACCCAGCGCGAATACTACCTGAATGAGCAGATGAAGGCGATCCAGAAGGAGCTCGGCGACGGCGAGGAAGGCCGCGACGAGATGGCCGAACTGGAGGAGCGCATCTCCAAGACGAAGCTCTCCAAGGAAGCCAAGGAAAAGGCCGATGCGGAGCTGAAGAAGCTGCGCCAGATGAGCCCGATGTCGGCGGAAGCCACCGTCGTGCGCAACTATCTCGACTGGTTGCTGGGTATCCCCTGGCACAAGAAGTCGAAGATCAAGACCGACCTCAACAATGCCGAGAAGATCCTCGAAGCGGATCATTTCGGCCTGGACAAGGTCAAGGAGCGCATCGTCGAATATCTGGCCGTCCAGGCACGCGCGACCAAGATCAAAGGTCCGATCCTTTGCCTTGTCGGCCCTCCGGGCGTCGGCAAGACCTCGCTCGCCCAGTCGATCGCCAAAGCGACCGGCCGCGAGTATGTCCGCATGGCGCTTGGCGGCGTTCGCGACGAAGCCGAGATCCGCGGTCACCGCCGCACCTATATCGGCTCGATGCCCGGCAAGGTCATCCAGTCGATGAAGAAGGCGAAGAAGTCCAACCCGCTCTTCCTGCTCGACGAAATCGACAAGCTCGGCCAGGACTATCGCGGCGATCCGTCTTCGGCCCTGCTGGAAGTGCTCGACCCGGCACAGAACTCGACCTTCATGGATCATTACCTCGAAGTCGAATACGATCTGTCGGACGTGATGTTCATCACGACGGCGAACACGCTGAACATCCCGGCTCCGCTGATGGACCGTATGGAAGTCATCCGTATCGCCGGCTACACCGAGGACGAGAAGCGCGAAATCGCCAAGCGGCACCTGCTGCCGAAGGCCATCAAGGAACATGCGTTGCAGCCGAGTGAATTCTCGGTCAGTGACGATGCCCTGATGGCCATCAGCCAGCAGTATACCCGCGAAGCCGGTGTTCGCAGCTTCGAACGCGAATTGATGAAGCTCGCCCGCAAGGCGGTCACCGAGATCATCAAGGGCAAGAGCAAGTCGGTTGCGGTCACCGCCGCGAATATCGACCAGTATCTCGGCGTTCCGCGCTTCCGCCATGGCGAAGCCGAGCGTGAGGATCAGGTCGGTGTCGTCACCGGTCTCGCCTGGACGGAAGTCGGTGGTGAGCTGCTGACGATCGAAGGCGTGCTGATGCCGGGCAAGGGTCGCATGACCGTTACCGGCAACCTGAAGGAAGTGATGAAGGAATCGATTTCCGCAGCGGCCTCCTATGTCCGCTCGCGCGCCGTCGACTTCGGCATCGAGCCGCCGCGCTTCGATAAGAGCGACATCCACGTTCACGTACCGGAAGCGGCAACGCCGAAGGATGGTCCGTCGGCCGGTGTCGCAATGGCAACCGCCATGGTCTCGATCATGACCGGCATCCCGGTTTCAAAGGATGTCGCCATGACCGGCGAAATCACGCTGCGTGGCCGCGTGTTGCCGATCGGCGGCCTGAAGGAAAAGCTGCTTGCAGCGCTTCGCGGAGGCATCAAGAAGGTGCTTATTCCGGAGGAAAACGCCAAGGATCTGGCGGAAATTCCGGACAACGTGAAGAACAACATGGAGATCATCCCGGTATCCCGCATGGGCGAGGTGATCAAGCACGCGCTGGTTCGCCGGCCCGAGCCGATTGAATGGGACGGTACCGTCGAAACACCGGTGATCGCAACGGTCGAAGGTGTGGACGATGTCGGAGCGACGATCGCGCATTAAGTGCGGTTTTGCCTGATTTATGACAAATTGACACAAAACGAGAAAAGACCGGCGTTTTTGCCGGTCTTTTTTTGTGAAAAGCTTTTGGCAACGCTTGCTTTTCCTTGATTTGCAGGGCTTTTGGGGTTGCGGCGGGCCGGAGCATACGTATTCTGCGCCCCGCTAACAGACTAGTCGTTTCATACCAGTAGAAAGGGGTGGAAACATGAATAAGAATGAGCTCGTGTCCGCAGTGGCCGAGAAGGCCGGTATTACGAAGGCCGACGCTGCTTCCGCTGTTGACGCTGTTTTCGACGCCGTCCAGGCTGAACTGAAGAAGGGCGGCGACATTCGTCTCGCTGGTTTCGGCAGCTTCACCGTTTCTCATCGTGCAGCCACCAAGGGTCGTAACCCATCGACCGGCGCCGAAGTTGACATCGCAGCTCGCAACGTGCCGAAGTTCACGCCCGGCAAGGGCCTGAAGGACGCTGTTAACAGCTGATTTGGTTTTCACCTGCCACCTGGAGTTTTTCGGGTGGCGGAGGATATTGGGGGTCCGAATTTTCGGACCCCCTTTTTATTTGCGCTTCCTGTTCACAAAAGCGTCCGCCCGCCGTTGACCGCGAATTTCTGACCCGTCAGGAAGTCTGCCTTGTTCGAGGCGAGGAATACCACCATGTGGGCGATGTCCTCCGGCGTTCCGAAATGGCCGAGCGGGGTTTGCGAGAGATATCCATCGATCGACTGTTGAGACGCCCCGGCATGGCGTTCGATGGGAATCCAGCCGGGAGCGACCAGATTGACCGTAATCCCTTCGGGCGCCAATTCCCTGGCCCAGGAGCGGGTCATGGACAGCATGGCGCCTTTTGCCGACGCATAGTGTCCGACTTCAGGGTTGCCGAGCTCCGCTATTTCCGAGCCGATATTGATAATTCGTCCCGATCTGCGCGTCCGCCAATCCGGCAATACCGCCTGAAGCAGTTCAAGGGGCGCTTTGACGAAGAACTCCAGCTGATCGAGATAGGTTTGCCAGGATTGCTCCATCAATGGCATGCTCGGTTGCGGACCTGTTGCATTGTTGACGATCAGGTCGACGGGACCGAGCGCGTCCCTGATGGCATCCAGACCCTCGGTCAGCTGAGCTTTGTCGATCACGCTGAATTTCGCGGCATAGGCCTGGCCGCCACGCTGCCGGATCGCATCGACTACCGCTTCCGCTCCAGGCGTATCGTTTGCATAATTGACCGCGACGGCCCAACCGTCCTCCGCCAATCCGCGCGCGATGACTGCGCCAAGCCCGCGAGACGCGCCGGTCACAAGCGCTACTTTCATTGAATTCTCCTCCCGTGTCCCCGCTTGTGGCCGGATCTGCACCCGGCCACCTACTCTCTAAAAGGTCATTGCTCTTACCAACGGTGATGGACGTGCGGGGCGATCAGGCGCTCGTAGATCTCGCGCGTTGCTGCCATGACATCTGCCGACAGTGGTGCGAGGTCAGCGGCGGCTGCATTGGCTTTGGCCTGTTCGGCATTGCGAGCGCCGGGGATGACGACGGTGACCGCATCGTTCATCAGGATCCAGCGCAGCGCAAAGGCCGCCATGCTGGCGCCGGCCGGAACCAGCTTGCGGACTTCTTCCACCGCCTGCAGGCCGACCTCGAAGGGCACGCCGGCAAAGGTCTCGCCGACATCGAAGGCTTCGCCGTTGCGGTTGAAATTGCGGTGATCGTCGCTGGCGAAGTGGGTGTCGCGGGTGATCTTGCCGGAGAGCAGGCCCGAGGCCAGCGGTACGCGGGCAATGACCGCAACTTGCTTCCGCTTGGCTTCCTTGAAGAACAGATGATCAGGACGCTGGCGGAAGATGTTGTAGATGATCTGGATGCTGACGACGCCCGGATACTCGATCGCCTTCAACGCCTCTTCGACCTTCTCGACGCTGACGCCGTATCCCTTGATTTTGCCGGCCTTCTGCAGCTCGTCGAGACCAGCGAAGACTTCGGGGCGATAGAGCACTTCCGTGGGAGGGCAATGCAGCTGTACCAGGTCGAGGCTGTCGACGCCGAGATTCTTCAGGCTGCGGTCGATGAAGCCTTCGAGATTGGCCTTGGTGTAGCCGTCGGCCACATGCGGGGAAAGCCGGCGGCCGGCCTTGCTCGCGACCATTGGGCGCTCGCCGCCGCGCTCCTTCAGCACGTCTGCGATAATTTTCTCCGAGCGGCCGTCGCCATAGACGTCGGCGGTGTCGATGAAGGTCATGCCGGCGTCGAGTGCTGCGTTGAGCGCCGCGCGGCCATCGGCCTCGCTGACATCGCCCCAGGCGCCGCCGATTTGCCAGGCGCCGAAGCCGACATCCGTGACGGTGAAGGGCGTGCGGCCGAAAGCATGGTGTCTCATGAAAATCTCTCCGTTCGTGCTGAAAGGCTAGCGCAGTAGCAGCCGTCTGAAGCAGCGGCAAGCGCGTGAGGGTGGTACAGCATCGCAATCGTGTGACATAGGAATATGACAGCGTTCGGCAATCCACGAAAGCATGGGATGACCGCTGCCGGCAGGTATTCATTGCCCCCGTATTTGCCTAAAAGGGATGCCAGATATCTGACATCGACCGGAG
Source organism: Rhizobium sp. (assembly GCA_036383055.1). GTDB lineage: Bacteria > Pseudomonadota > Alphaproteobacteria > Rhizobiales > Rhizobiaceae > Rhizobium. Next base: position 59,220 of record DASVPC010000218.1, read on the forward strand.
CCTATGGCCTCTTTCAGCTTCATCCACGCCGCCGATCTTCATCTCGGCAGCCCTTTCCAGGGGCTGGCCCTGAAGGATGCGGCTGTCGCCTCGATTTTCGTGGAGGCCAGCCGCAAGGCGTTTTCGACGCTTGTAGGGCAGGCGATCGAACGGCAGGTCGATTTCTTCCTGATTGCGGGCGATGTTTATGACGGCGATTGGAAGGACAACAAGATCGGCCTGTTCTTCAATCGCGAAATGGCGCGGCTGGAGCGGGCCGGCATTCCCGTCTATCTGCTGCGCGGCAATCACGATGCGGCGAGCGTCATCACCAAGACCATCACGCTGCCGGCAAATGTCCATGAATTCCCGACTGCCAAGCCAGGCTCCGTCAAGCTGGATGCGTTGCAGGTGGCGCTGCACGGGCAGGGCTTCGCCGAGCGCTCGGCCAATGACAATCTGGCGGTAAACTATCCCGCACCCGTGTCCGGCTGGTTCAATATCGGCGTTCTCCACACCTCGCTCACCGGCCGCGAGCCGCATGCGCCCTATGCGCCGGGCTCGGTCGATGACCTGCGGTCGCGCGGCTACGACTATTGGGCTCTCGGCCATGTCCATGAT
>DASVPC010000219.1:0-13961 GCA_036383055.1 Rhizobium sp.
GGTAAGGGCTGCACCCTTGTTGCCGCGCTCTTCCTTGGCGACCTGCACGAGCAGGATCTGGCGGCGCTTGATGACTTCCTGGATGCGATACTGCTTGCGCGGCTTGCGCTGCACACGATCCGGAACCTCTTCCATCGCGTCTTCGGCGCCGACGGATTCGATCACTTCCTCTTCATGGTCGTGATCATCATCGTCGTCATCGTCGTGACGGCGCTTGGAAACGTCGACATCTTCGGAGATCGAGTCGGTTTCGACCATCGCGGCCATTTCGCCGGAAGGGCCTTCCTCGTCTTCGCCGGGTGCGTCGACCTTTGCCTCGGCAACAGGTGCTTCGTCGGCAGGAGCTTCCGCGACCACCTTCTTGCGGCTGCGGCGCGGCTTGGCCTTCTTGGCCGGTGCTTCCGCCTCAGCGGCCGGAGCTGCTGCCTCGAGGGCAGGGGCTTCTTCCGCAATGGCGGGCGCAACTGCTACCGCTTCGTCCTTCTGGACGATACCGATATCCGGCTGATCCTGCTGCGAAAGATCGAGCGCCGTTTCGACATGCTCGACATCGTCGTCGCGGCGATGCTCTTCGGCTTCCGCCCTGAGGAGCGCCTGCCGGTCGGCGAGCGGGATCTGGTAATAGTCGGGATGGATTTCGGCAAAGGCCAAGAAGCCGTGCCGGTTGCCGCCGTAATCCACGAAAGCGGCCTGTAGCGAGGGTTCTACCCTGGTTACCTTGGCGAGGTAGATGTTGCCGCGGATTTGCTTCTTGTGCTGCGACTCGAAGTCAAATTCTTCTATGCGGTTCCCGCGAACGACAACAACGCGCGTCTCTTCCTCGTGAGACGCGTCGATAAGCATTTTGTCTGCCATGAAAGTTGTGCTCCTCGGCGCCGGCATGCGGAAAGGGTCCGGCCTGTCATTGAGACAGGCTGGATGCGATCCACCACTGCTGCACCGGATAATGAAAGTCGCGATTGGTTGTTTTGCGATGACAACAGCCAGACAGCAGCCGGGACGTTAGTTCCCCGGGGTCTGTTCACTTCTTGAAAAAGCTGCTGCGGTAACATCCGTAACCAAGCGAGATCGACAATGCCTTAGACCCAATGTTCGGGTCCGATGAATGTGCTCTCTAAAGAGCGTTTGGTGGCTATCCACCGATGAATTTCCCGCGCAAAACCGGAAATCCAGATATCCAGTATGGGAGCAGAAGCCCTGGAGACGGCGGATGACGGCCGCTTATGGCGCCTAGTACTCGAGGCGGCTGCCTTTGCGGCGACTCTATCCCGTCAACACTTCTACCCTAATATGCGTTGTATGTTTTATCTGTCACAATAGCAAGGGGAAAGCCAAGTATGCCATAATATTGATGGATTCGTCGGATGTTGAAGGTGCGGGGACCGCGCTTCCGATTCTTCATCCGGCGCGCCGTCACATCAAAGACTATCGTGCCATCGATGGCTTTCCCGTCCTTCTTGGGACTTCAAAAACGACATCGGATTGAATATGGGGCGCGGCGGACAGTTGGCAAAGGGATTGCGGCATGGGGCGGAGAGTGGCGTGAGGGTGTTGCGAATGGCAATAGCGGCTCTCGCCGTGACGGCTCTTTCAATTGTTTCGCCGCTTGGCAGGGCTGAGGCCGCCGCCGATCCTGTGCTTGCCTATGGTGCGCGTATCGCCGGTGATGACGCTCGTACCCGTATCGTCATCGATATGGACCGCGAGCCAGCCTTTTCCGTCCACTATCTCGACAACCCCGTGCGTGTCGTCGTCGACCTCCCGGCAACAGCCTTTGGCTTTCCGGCTGCCGAGCTGAAGCCGATCGGTCTCTTCAAGGATATCCGCTACGGTACCATGGATCAGGACAGCGCCCGCATCGTGCTGACGGCAACCAAGCCGGTGAAGCTGGTCATGGCCAAGGTGCAGGCCGACGAAAATGGCAAGGGGCATCGCCTCGTACTCGATGCGGAGATGCTGCCGGCCGCCCAATTCGCGGAGCTCGTCAAGCAACAGAGCTGGACCAATGATGATACCGCCAAGGATGTCGGCCCGGTGGTGCCGATGGAAAAGCCCGATCCTGGCATCTTCCTCGTTGCCGTCGACGCCGGCCACGGCGGTATCGACACCGGCGCGACCGCCAGCGACGGCGTCACGCAGGAAAAGGAAATCACGCTCGCCTACGCCAAGCTTCTGGCTGACAGACTGAATGCCCAGCCCGGCATCAAGGCTTTCCTCACGCGCGACAAGGACGAATATCTGTCGTTGTCGCAACGGGTGACCATCGCCCGCCAGAACCACGCCTCGCTCTTTATATCTTTGCATGCCGATACGCTGAAGCAGAAGGATATTCGCGGCGCGACCGTCTACACCATCTCAGACAAGGCGTCCGACAAGCTCGCCAGCGAAGTGGCCGACCGTGAAAACAATTCCGATCAGCTCGCCGGTGCCGAGACGCAGGCCCAGCCCGCCGCCGTCGCTGACATCCTCATGGATCTGACCCGGCGCGAGACGCAGGCTTTTTCCATATCCCTGGCGCAGGACGTGCTGACTTCCTTCAACGGCCAGATCGCCATGATCAACAATCCGCATCGTCACGCCGGATTCCGCGTATTGCAGGCGCCGGACGTGCCTTCCATTCTGCTTGAACTGGGTTTCCTGTCGAACAAGGAGGATGAGAAGTTGCTGCTTGATCCCGATTGGCGGCAGAAGCTGGTGGGGCAATTGACCAATGCGGTCAAACAATACCGCGCTTCGATCGTTGCGAATGGCGGTTAAAGAAGAGATGGATGGCGCGCGCCGTTCGTGTCTTCCATGTAACAGCCGCTGCTAATAGGCCGGGATGAAATGGCAAATACCGGCGGGAGCCCTATTTTGCTCACATTCCCGCCGTTACAGCGAAGTATCGTTCGCCCGCGGACGGCATGCACGGCTTTGTGTTGTTGCTGTCTTGCATTAACACCGTCAGCGTGCAAAACGCCCGTAAATATGCGATTGTCTCGCATATGTGCCGCATGAAGAAGAAGCACCGGTAGCATCATATGGTCAGACTGATAGGATATTTCTTTGGACTGGGCTGCATCCTGTTCCTGGGTGTTGCGGCTGCGGCGGCTATTTATCTGAGCGTCGTCTCCAAGGATCTGCCGGACTACGAGGTCCTGGCGAAGTACGCGCCGCCGGTAACGACGCGCATCCACGCCGGCAACGGCGCGCTGATGAAGGAATATTCGCGGGAAAATCGGCTGTTTATCCCGATCCAGGCCATTCCCGATCGCCTCAAGGCTGCTTTCCTCTCGGCTGAAGACAAGAATTTTTACAATCACCCCGGCGTCGATGTCGGTGGCCTGATGCGCGCCATCGCCGTCAATCTGCAGAATATCGGTTCCGGCCGCCGCTTTGTCGGTGCGTCGACCATCACGCAGCAGGTTGCCAAGAACTTCCTGCTTTCGGCCGACCAGACCTTCGACCGCAAGCTCAAGGAAGCGATCCTGTCCTTCCGCATCGAGCAGGCCTACAGCAAGGACAAGATCCTCGAGCTCTATCTCAACGAGATCTATTTCGGCCTGAATTCCTATGGCATTGCCGGTGCAGCGCTCACTTATTTCGATAAGTCGGTCAACGAACTGACCATTGCCGATTCGGCCTATCTCGCCTCGCTGCCCAAGGGGCCGGCCAACTACAATCCTTTCCGCCATCCCGAAGCTGCGATGACCCGCCGCAACTGGGTGATCGACCGTATGGTCGAGAATGGCTATGTCAGCCAGAGCGATGGGGAAGAGGCCAAGAAGCAGGCCCTCGGCGTCGTGCCGCCGAAGAATGGGCCGTCGCTTGCCGCCTCGGATTTCTTTGCCGAGGAAGTTCGTCGCCAGCTGATCGACCAATATGGAGAGAAGGCTCTCTATGAGGGCGGCCTTTCCGTCCGGACCTCGTTTGATCCGCAATTGCAGCTCGAAGCGCGCAAGGCGCTGCAAGACGGCCTGATCGACTATGACGAGCGCCGTGGCTTCCATGGCCCGATCAAGCAGATCGCCACGTCGCAGGACTGGGGTCCGGAGCTTGCCAAGATTCCGGCTTTGAATGACGTTCCGGAGTGGCAGCTTGCCGTGGTGCTTTCCGTATCCGACCAGGCGGTCGATATCGGCCTGCAGCCGAGCGTCGATGCCGCCGGTAGGGTTGCGTCCGAGCGCAAGCGTGGTGTCATAGCTGCCGCCGATATGCGTTGGGCGTTCCGCCTGACTGGCGGAAAGACGGCGAAATCGCCGAGCGGCGTGCTGAGCCCCGGCGATGTGGTCTTCGCCCAGAAGACCGGCGGCGCGGATTCCAGCTCTTATCGCCTGCGCCAACCGCCGAAAGTGCAGGGTGGCCTCGTTGCGATGGATCCGCATACCGGCCGCGTGCTCGCCATGGTCGGCGGCTTCTCCTACACGCAATCCGAATTCAACCGGGCCACCCAGGCCAAGCGCCAGCCCGGCTCGTCCTTCAAGCCTTTCGTCTATGCCGCGGCCATGGACAATGGCTACACGCCGGCTTCGGTCATTCTCGATGACCCTCTGCAGATTACCCTCAGCAATGGCGATGTTTGGAAGCCGACAAACTATGAAGGCGAGGGCGGTGGCGCCCATACGCTTCGCTTCGCCATCGAGCATTCGCGCAACCTGATGACCGTACGCCTTGCCGCCGACATGGGCATGCCGCTGGTTGCCGAATACGCCAATCGCTTCGGTATCTACGATCGCATGAATCCGGTGCTTGCCATGTCGCTCGGCGCTGGCGAAACGACGGTGCTGCGCATGGTGTCGGCCTATTCGGTCATTGCCAACGGTGGCAAGCAGATCAAGCCGACATTGATCGACCGCATTCAGGACCGCTATGGCGCCACCATCTTCAAGCATGAAGAGCGCGTCTGCGAAGCCTGCAATGTCAGCGAATGGAAGAACCAGGACGAGCCCGTGATCGCCGACAATCGCGAACAGGTGCTCGATCCGATGACGGCCTATCAGGTCACGTCGATGATGCAGGGCGTGATCCTTCGCGGTACTGCCGCCGGCAAGATCAAGCTGAACACCGACGTCGCCGGCAAGACCGGCACGACCAATGACGAGAAGGATGCCTGGTTCGTCGGCTACACGCCGAGCCTCGTTGCGGGCCTCTATATCGGCTACGACACACCGAGCACGCTCGGTCGCGGCGGAACCGGTGGCTCGCTTGCCGCGCCGATCTTCAACGAATTCATGCAGGCCGCCACCCAGGGCCAGCCGCCGCAGAAATTCCAGGTTCCGGCGGGCATGACGATCACGGCGGTCAATCGCGGAACCGGCATGGCTGCTCAGCCCGGCGATCCGAACGCCATCATGGAAGCCTTCAAGCCCGGCACCGGCCCGGCCACGACCTTCACGGTCATTGGCGGCGGCGATGCTTCTGCACAGGTTGCGCCCGAGGAGATTCTCAGAACCTCGCCGCAGGCCAACCAGGCGGTCACCTCAGGCTCCGGCGGCCTCTTCTGATCCAATCGGATTTGTTCAATGAACATGCCGCGGGGCTTTACAGCCGCGGCATGTGTATCTATGTCACCAGCACTCTTTGAATTGAACAGCGGTTCACATCGAACAGCCGAATAAAGAAGCAGGAACATGCGAGCGGAAATCGAGAAAATTGTCGACGAAACCAAGCAGGCCATAAGCCTGCTGAGGAGGCATCTTTGACTGGGATCAGGCGCTAAGACGACTGGACTGGTTGAACAATAAGTCAGAGGATCCGAACCTCTGGAACGATGCTGCCGAGGCACAGAAGCTGATGCGTGAGCGCCAGCAGCTTGATGACGGCATCAGCGGCGTGCGGGCGCTTGAGCAGCAGGTTGCTGACAATATCGAGCTGATCGAGCTTGGCGAGGAAGAGGGCGATGCCGACGTCGTCCGCGAGGCCGAAGAGGCGCTGAAGGCGCTGAAGACCGAGGCCGCGCGACGGCAGGTGGAAGCCATGTTGTCGGGCGAAGCCGACAGCAACGACACCTATGTCGAAGTCCATTCCGGCGCTGGCGGCACCGAGAGCCAGGACTGGGCGAACATGCTGCTGCGCATGTACACCCGCTGGGCCGAGCGCCAGCGTTTCAAGGTGGAGCTTCTCGAAGTTCATGACGGCGAAGAGGCCGGCATCAAGTCCGCGACGCTTCTGGTCAAGGGCCATAACGCCTATGGCTGGCTGAAGACCGAATCGGGCGTTCATCGCCTGGTGCGTATCTCGCCCTATGACAGCAACGCGCGCCGTCACACGTCCTTCTCGTCGATCTGGATTTATCCTGTTGTCGACGATTCAATCCAGATCGATATCAATGAAGGCGACTGCCGCATCGATACCTATCGTTCGTCCGGCGCCGGCGGCCAGCACGTCAACACGACCGATTCGGCCGTGCGTATCACGCACATCCCGACCGGTATCGTCGTGCAGTGCCAGCAGGAGCGCTCGCAGCACAAGAACCGCGCCAAGGCGTGGGACATGCTGCGTGCCCGCATGTACGAGGCGGAGTTGATGAAGCGCGAAGAGGCGGCCAACGCCGAAGCCGCGTCGAAGACCGATATCGGCTGGGGCCACCAGATCCGCTCTTACGTCCTGCAGCCCTACCAGCTCGTCAAGGACCTGCGCACCGGCGTCACCAGCACCGCTCCGGACGACGTGCTCGACGGCGATCTCAACGAGTTCATGGAAGCAGCGCTTGCCCACCGCATCAGCGGCGCAGCCGATGCCGTCGTCGACGACGTGGACTGAGATCCGGATTTGTTTGAATAATAAAAGCCCCGGAGACGGGGCTTTTTTCTGTTCTCGAACCGCCGTGTCCGGCGCCAATGGCGGCTGTGGTCAGGGTAGGGTGTCGACATCGGTCTCGCGCAACAATTGGCCAATGTCAGAAGGGGCATGTCCATCGCCTTCGCGTAGGCATAATGAAAGCAATCGAAGTTACTGAGATGACGGCGACCAGGGCCATGTTTTTCGGCGACCGCGACAGCGAAGGATAGGACGCGCTTCGGCGCATTCGACTCCTGAAGGCGAATATTGCGCGCGTCCAGCCATTCGAGAACGGCTCCCTCGGCCTCGCTTTACCTGTAATTGAGTTGGTCCGGCCGCGAGAGCACGATAATAGCCTCCCATGCAGCGAGGGCGGACGTCGATGGAGAGTCAGCGCAACGATGACGGCATCAGTCACGGTCGTTTGGTCGATCCTGACCAACTCCCGCGCAAGCGTGCTTGCTTCTTCATTCCGAATGCTGAGCACCAACTGTATAGCTCCTAGCGTCTAGCCTACTATGCAGATGTGTGTAGCAACTCTCAATCCGAAAACTGTTCCGCCAGGATCCGGTCCGACCACGACCTGTCCGGATCCGACAGGATACGCGCCGTCGTGTCCTCGCTCTGGGTAATCCGGACACCGACGACCGATTTGACCTCGGTATTGTCGGCTGCGGCGTTGACGGGGCGTTTTTCCGCCTCGAGCACGGTGATATCGACCGTGACCTTGTTCGGCAGAAGCGCGCCGCGCCAGCGGCGCGGACGGAAGGCGCTGACCGGCGTCATGGCAAGCAGCGGCGCTTCCAGCGGCAGGATTGGGCCGTGGGCGGATAGATTATAGGCGGTGGAGCCCGCCGGCGTCGTCACCATCAGCCCATCGCAGATCAATTCCGGCAGGCGGACGCGGCCGTCGATCTCGACCTTCAGCTTTGCCGTCTGATAGGACTGGCGAAACAGCGACACCTCGTTGATGGCGAGCGCAACGCAGCTGCTGCCGTCCGCATTCCGCGTCGTCATCTGTAGCGGATGAAAGGCGTTCTCGACCGCGGCCTCGATGCGCTCCAGCAGGTTTTCCGTACGATAGTCGTTCATCAGGAAGCCGATGGAGCCGCGATTCATGCCATAGACGCGCTTGCCGGAGTTCATCGTCGTGTGCAGCGTCTGCAGCATGAAGCCGTCGCCGCCGAGCGCCACGACGATATCGGCATTCGCCTGCGGCGTCTGGCCATAGAGACGAATCAGTTCCTCTTGCGCGGCCTGGGCTTCCGGCGCGGTCGAGGCGAGAAAACAAACAGATTGAAAAGCGCGTGACATGCAACGTCCTTTAAACGGTCATACTAGGTAAATGATATTCCCCCTATGCGACAAGACGTTTCGCAAAGACTGGTGAATCCACAAGGGGATGCCGATCCGCCGGATCGAGGCTGAAGAGCAGATTTTCCTCTTTACAGGAAATCAAAATCTGCTACTTGGCATGCCGTTGTGCCCTTGTAGCTCAGTTGGTAGAGCACCTGATTTGTAATCAGGGGGTCCCGGGTTCGAACCCTGGCGGGGGCACCACATTTTCCCAATGACGAAAGATCTCATGAGCTGGCTGCCAGATCGCCCGGCGCGAGAGGGCATTGCGCCGGCACGATTGGAAATGTCATTCTTTGCGTATTCATGATGATCGCCGACAGGCGATTCTCTTTTTTCTAGGTGTGGAAAGATATGACCGGTAAGCCCAAGAAGCCCAAACTTGAACATTCTGAACTCTCCGGCGAATTCACCGAGGACGGGATGACCGTGCTCGTGGATATCTTTCGCCCGGCCGGCACCCAGCAGGACTGGCGGATGGAGGTCATCACGCGTGATGAAGATCTGATCGAATGGGAAGAGCCATTCGCGACCGATCGCGAGGCCTTTGACGAGTTCCTGGCAACGGTTGCCCGCGACGGCATCAAGACGTTCTTTGACGATTCCGATCCGGCGGTTCACTAGTCGGATTTGACAAGTCCGATACGGCATTCGCGGCGCGAATCCGCTGCGAATGCGGGCGTATTTACAATACCTGAAATGGGCATACACTTTCTTCCTCGACTGCGGACGAGGGAATGGCCATGCGCAAGGCATCGAGGCATATCGTTTTGGGATTGTTGCTCGTCACGAGCACGTTGGCTGCAAGCGTGCCGGCAATGGCCGGCCAGGACTGTTACTGCAAGAACAGGGACGGAAAGCAGCACGCTGTTGGCGAGGTTGCCTGCATGACCGTCGACGGCAAGAGCTATCTTGCCCAGTGTGAAATGAACCTCAACGTCACCTCCTGGTCGAAGCTGCAGGAGGGATGTCCGGTCACCCAGCGATCCCTTTGGCAGCAATCGGCCTGGCATCCGCAGCCCGTTGTGGTTCGCTGAGCGAGGCTTGGTTCAATGACAGCGATAGGCGCGCTCCGAGAGGACGCCCATGCCTGAGCGGGTCATGAGCTCATAGAGAATGCGCCGGCCGAAGGGATTGTGCAGGCGATGGCGTCGGATCCCAGGAAATGCGTTTCAGCCCGTTCGAAGGCTCTGAGATGCGGCGCCCGCAGGATCGCTGCGCGGTAGAAATCGTGAAATTCGCGCCGGCAGACATAGGTCTTGTATTTCGTCATGCAGAAGGCCGAAAAGCCCTGATCGTTATTGCGCAGGAAATCGGCAACGCCGACGGTCACTTCCGGCCAGGCGGGATTGAAGGTGTCGTCGAAGACGATGACGCCGTGGTCGGTGATCGTTTCTTTTGCCAGTTTGCAGTCGGCCACCAGATTCGCCAATGTGTGGCCGCCGTCTATACTGAAAAAGCGCACCTTGCCGCTCTTGTCCAGTACGTCCTTCGCCGACAATTCCGCGCTATTACCGACAACGAGCAGATCCTTGTCGACCGGCAGCCCAAGACGGTCGCCATTCCGCAGGAACGACCGGTATTGCTCGGAGGTGCCATTCGACATTCCGCCGATATCGAAGAGATCGATGCCGAGCACGCGATCGTCCGGCGAGCTGATCTTTTTCAGGAGAAAATAGGAGCGGCCGAAATAAACGCCGATTTCGGCGACGCCACCTTCCAGCCCATGCTCGCGCTGGCGCTCCAGGATGGATAGATAAACAAGGGCATCAGGCGGATCGATATATCCTTCAACACTTCGCAAATCGTGGAAGATGAATTTACGGATATTCGATGGAATCATGCATGCTGCGCCTGTTTTGCAATATGTCTTATCCCAATCAGTTTTAGGCTGATCTAATGTTAGATAGTCATATTGCGGGGATTTCAACCCGTAGCTGGTTATCGGATTTTTAGCCGCCCTGCTTGCGCACTAGCAGCATCGGTTCTCCCTCTTCCTCGTCGGATGTCTTGAAGCTGCCGTCCGGCTGCATGTCGAAGGAGAGGGAGGAGCCATCGCCTCCCATCAGCACCAGCCCGAAGCCTTCCATGGCCCAAAGGGAAAGCTTGAGATCGGCAATGTTGGCCGGGCAGTCGCGGCCCGGTGACATTTTTGGCGTGCCGTCCTTGTCTATTTCGCTGGTCAGCGTGACATCGCATATCGCTTTTCCGTCCGGCTGCCGGACCTGCCAGACGCCGCTCAGGCTTGCGGTGGTGGGTACATGGTCGACATCGCCAAGCGCCGGCAGCAGCCACATCGGATCGCTCCCTTCGCTTTCCCAGGGCGAGCCTTCCTCCTCTTGGAAGCGAAGCAGCATCTTCTGCGCCGCATCGCTGATGGTGAGCGAGCCGTCGTCGGTGAAATTCCAGACGGCGGCCTTGGCAAGTGCCGGCAGGGCGATTGCGCAGGCATCCGCGCCGCTGATGGCATAGCCGCCGGTCGTTTTCGCGGTCTCGAAGGTGAGGCGGCAGCCCTTGGCGCCGTTCTCGGGCGCCAGCAGCCATGTGCCCGCCTGTGCCTGCACAAGTTCGTCATCGGCAGCACACGCCGGCTGGCCGGTGGCGAGGATGACGGCGGCAAAAGCCGCCGCGAGACCAGAACTACGGATCAAGGCAAATTCCCCCAAAATCTGCTGCGACAACGTAGTGCCGCTAGCTTCTCAGATAGGACCGTGCCGCATAAAGCGCGATTGCGGCTGCGTTCGAGACGTTGAGTGACTTGATTGCGCCCGGCATGTCGAGCCGCGCCAGCGCATTCACGGTTTCCCGCGTCTTCTGGCGCAGCCCCTTGCCCTCCGAACCGAGGACAAGAGCGACCTTCTCGCCCGAAAACGTGCCTTCAAGCGGCGCCGGCCCTTCCGAATCAAGGCCGATGCTGACGAAGCCGAGGCGATGCAGCTCGCCGAGTGCGTCGGCAAGGTTGGTGATCTGTATATAAGGGATGAGCTCCAGCGCGCCGGAGGCCGATTTTGCCAGCACGCCTGATTCGGTTGGGCTGTGACGCTGCGTGGTGATGACGGCGGCGGCGTCGAAGGCGACGGCCGAGCGCATGATCGCGCCGACATTGTGCGGATCGGTCACCTGGTCGAGCACCAGCAGCAGCGGGCTGTCTTTCAGCGCTTCAAGGCGGCGAACGGGCAGGGGGCGGGTCTCCAGCATCACGCCTTGGTGGATGGCTTCAGGACCGAGCACCTTGTCGATATCCTGCGGCGAGACGATTTCGACGGGAATGCCGATTGCGTCGACTGGGCCGATCTCCAGCCGCACCAGCGCATTCTGCGTCGTCGACAGCTTGATGTTTTTTCGCTCGGGATTGGCAAGGGCGGCACGAACCGTATGCAGGCCATAGAGGTAGACCTGATCGGGAGCGAGCGCCGGCGGCTTCCAGTCGTCCGCGCCTGGCCGTTTGCGTTTCTGCGGCACCGGCGTCGGGATTTCGCCGCGCTCGCGCTTGGCGTCGCGATGCGCCCGCCGCAGGGTGGCGTAGTGTGTGTCCTTGGCCGATTTGTCGTCGGCGGTGTTTTCTGGGCCTGAAGGGCCGGAGGTTCTGTCTTTGCTCATGCGGCTTTATAGCGGCAGCGCCTCGGAGCGCATAGTCCTCTTTCATCCACGGGTTTTTCCCGAGGCTGAAATTTTTTCGTCATTTTTGGCAATTCCTTGTGTTGACAGACGGAAACGGGCCGGTCATATACGCGGCGCAGATCGCAGCGGCGACGCCCGGTCTAGCAAGCTTGGTCGCAAGATCCAGTCGGAATAGCTGGAGGGATGCCCGAGTGGTTAAAGGGGACGGACTGTAAATCCGTTGGCTCAGCCTACGTTGGTTCAAATCCAACTCCCTCCACCATTCCGGACCGGATCTTGACCACCCGCGGGTATAGCTCAATGGTAGAGCAGCAGCCTTCCAAGCTGAATACGCGGGTTCGATTCCCGCTACCCGCTCCAGTATTATCAATCGTTTAGTTATATAACGTGTCGTCGTATGTCGGCTGCGACTTTTGATGACGCCCTCGCCTTGAGTGCACACGCCTAGATCAGGCGGCGGCGTAGCGGCGGCCTTGTTCATTTTGAGCAATGGGATCGTATTCCTGGACAGGGACTTGACCTCCGGTCGGCCAAACGGAGTTCCTTGCCTTTAGGCAACGACAGCAACTCCCGGTCACGTCGATTCGGTGACGCCCAGGTAAGATCGAAAGTATTCGCCGTTATCAGGCAGGAGTGAGCATTTTGCCCATGGCTATGTTGAGCTTCTGCTTCACCTGCTCGACGCTATCAGCGACATACAGCAAAAACGGCACGCCACTCTGATTGGACACCGTTGTGGCGAGAACGGTGTATTTTTGTCCGGCGGCAACGTAGACCACATTATGTGGGTTCACGTAAATTGTGCCGATGTCTGCGTCCGCACTTGTCAGTTGAGCTAATGCCATCTCAAATCTCCAAATCGGTCGAAGTGCCATCAATGCACGTCCTGTTTGTAAAGTCGATAGTCTAATAATCGCAATGCGGCTCTTTGCCGCGTAAAACCGGACGATATTCGCCGTATCCAGGACAGATAGCCCGCGGTCGACCCCAAGGGCGCATCATAGATTCATCACCGCGGCTTCAACGAGGATGAAGCCGGCGCAACTGGAAGCTCTTGCGAAAACCAGTCTTCCTGTACTTCAGTGGTTCATAGGATATTCAGCTATGCATCTTTGACGTGAGGGGTTGCTTATATTTTAATGAGCGGTAGATATTCGTGGGCCAACCGAAAAGGGGGAGTGCACATGGGTATCTTCGACAAGATCAAGGGCGCAATCTGGGGAGAGGCAAAGGCTGCCGAAGCTCCCCCGACGGCAACGCCAACCACCACCACTGCTGGCACGGCGCCGTCATCTTCCGCGCCGACAACGCCAACCGCAACTGCGCCGGCCTCCACGACATCGGCTTCCCCTGTGGATATCGCGTCGATCCTCGATGCGGCCGTGAAAAAGAGTGGTCAGAAACTCGATTGGAAACATTCGATCGTGGATCTGATGAAGGCGCTCGGGATGGATGCGAGCCTTGCGGAACGTAAGGAGCTCGCACAGGAGCTGGGCTATACCGGCGATGCGGGCGATTCCGCCAAGATGAACATCTTTCTCCACAAGGCGCTTCTGAAGAAGCTGTCGGACAATGGCGGCAAGGTGCCGGCCGATCTGCTCGATTGATCGCAGCAGGCTTATGGCGCACTGCATCCGGAGCGGCGCCATAAGTTGACGCTAGACAGGCGATCCCTGAGATCGCGGCTTTCAGCGCCCTTTCCCTATATAGGAGAGGGCGCTTTGCGTAGCTGAGGTGCCATCGGCTCGACGGATGCGGGCGTAATCTTACTCCCGGCATCTGGAACTATTCCCTCGACATCCCTATCTAAGTCGCTGAACCGGCAAATGCTTTTATGTCTTTCCGGATCGGCCGGCGAAACCTTCGCGGCGAATCGGTGCCGAGGGCCGCTCACTGCCCGTCATTGGCCATACCGAGCCAAGAACAGGGCCTGCAATTAAGTCTTGCGCAAATGCGACGAAAGCCTTAAACGGCGGCACTAAACCGGTTCGCCGGGGTCACTCATTTACGTTCACAGGAAGCATTCAAATGGCAAAGAGTAAGTTTGAGCGCAATAAGCCGCACGTTAACATCGGCACGATTGACCACGTTGACCACGGCAAGACGTCTCTGACGGCAGCGATCACGAAGTACTTCGGTGAGTTCAAGGCGTATGACCAGATCGACGCTGCCCCGGAAGAAAAGGCCCGCGGCATCACGATTTCGACGGCGCACGTTGAATATGA
>DASVPC010000220.1:0-38363 GCA_036383055.1 Rhizobium sp.
TGACGAAGGCGAGCACCATCAGCGCGAAATATTCACGCGGGCCGAAGACCAGCGCCAGCTTGACGATATAGGGCGCGATGAAGGCGAGCCCGAGCGTGGCGATGAGGCCAGCGACGAAGGAGCCGATCGCCGCCGTTGCCAGCGCCGGTCCGCCACGCCCGGCCCGCGCCATCTTGTTGCCCTCGAGCGCGGTGACGATCGAGGCGCTTTCGCCCGGCGTGTTGAGCAGGATGGAGGTCGTCGAGCCGCCATACATGCCGCCATAGTAGATCCCGGCAAACATGATCAGCGACCCCGCCGGATCGAGCTTGTAGGTCACCGGCAGAAGCAATGCCACGGTCAGCGCCGGGCCGATGCCGGGAAGCACGCCGACGGCCGTTCCGAGCGTGACGCCGATCAAGGCATACAGCAGGTTCATCGGCTGGGCCGCAATCATCAGGCCCTGCAACAGAAAATCAAATGTGCTCACGTCGGGGCCTCACCAAAATAGACGTTCGAGCGGACCGGCTGGAAGCGACAGCTGCAGCAGTCCGGAAAAGATCAGCCAGACCCCGAGACAGAGCGCAATGCCGAGCGGGATCGATATCCAGAGCTTGCGCTTGCCGAAGGCGGCGGCGGTTGCCGCAAAGAGCAGGCCGGTTGCGATCGAAAAACCCAGCGGCTTCAACAGCAGCATCTGGGCGGCAAGCCCGCCGACGATCCAGATCACGGGCGCGACTTCCTGGCGCTCGCGCACGGGGAAATCGCCGCGCAACGCCGCAAGGACGGTCCAGGCGGCCAGAAACAGCAGCCCGCCGGCGATCACGAAAGGAATGGACGCGGGACCGATGCCGGAATAGCTCGCAATTTTCGCCAGCCGCGAACTATCCCAGAAGATCAGGCCGGCAAGGACGGCAAGAAAGGCGGCGATGACAAGCGCCGCCCGATCCGGGCGGCGTGTCTGCGTCGAAGGGGAATTGCCCGTGGTCATTGAACGAGCCCGATGTCCTTGAGGACGCCTTCGGTTGCGGAGATATCCTTGGCGAGCTGTTCCTTGAAGGCGTCGCCGGCAAGATAGGTGTCCTCCCAGCCCTTGGTCTTCAGAAGCTCCTGCCAGCCGGCGGACTTGGCGAGCTTTTCGACGTCGGACGATACGGCGGCCTTCTGATCGTCGCTCAAGCCGGGTGCGGCCGCAATCATGCGCCAGTTTTCGACCACGACGTCGAGGCCGCTTTCCTTGATGGTCGGCGCATCGATGCCGTCGAGGCGCTCGCCGCTCGACACGGCGAGGAGACGCAAGGCGCCGGACTTCACCTGGGATTCGAATTCGCCGTAACCGGAAATCCCCGCCGTCACCTGACTGCCGAGGATGGCGGCCAGCGCTTCGCCGCCGCCGGAAAAGGCGATGTAGTTGATCTTGGTCGGATCGACGCCCGCCGCCTTCGCGATCAGGCCGACCGCGATATGGTCGGTGCCGCCGGCCGAACCGCCGGCCCAGGACACGGAACCCGGATCCTTTTTCAGCGCCTCGACGAGATCGCCCATGGTTTTCAGCGGCGAGGAGGCCGGAACGACGATCGCTTCATACTCGCCGGTCAGGCGCGCGATCGGCGTCACGTCCTTGAGTGACACCGGCGATTTGTTGGTCAGGATGGCGCCGACCATGACATAGCCGCCGACGATCAGGGCATTCGGATTGCCGCTTGCCTGGCTGGCGAATTGCGCGAGACCAATAGTGCCGCCGGCGCCCGGCACGTTCTGCACCTGGACATTGCGGGAGATGCCTTCCTGCTGCATCACGGACTGGATGGAGCGGGCGGTCTGGTCCCAGCCGCCGCCGGGATTGGCCGGTGCCATGATGGTGTAGTCCGCCGCGAAAGCCGGCAGCGCAAGGGCGCCGGCAAGCATGGAAGCCAGAAAAAACTGTTTCAAGATTAGTCCTCCGTCGAGCGCGCTTCTTGGAGATCAGCGCGATGTTTATCCTCTTTGCGGACGGGGATTGGCTTCATCGATTAAGTGGCGCCAGGACTTCATGACCTGCCTGCGCCATCTCCGGATGAAACACTCCTCCCATACGCTTCGATCATTCGCCTCCACGAATGATGAAGAGCCGCAAGCCATCACAGGAAGCTGACATTTAGCTGACATCGGCCGGCGCCATGCTTCACGAATGTGGCTTGGGTGGAGCTACTGCAGACGCAAGGCTTCGTTCCAGCGGGCAATCAGCCGCGCCCGCTTGACCTGGTCGAGATAGACCAGCAGGCCGGGGCTGACCGGCACAGGTCGCAATTGGCCGCCGAGCATTTCACGCATCGTATTGGCGGTGTTGACACCCGCGACATCCGGGCTGACGGCCGGGATCTGCAGCTCGCGGGCCATGATCGTCTGACCTTCCTTGGACATGAAGAAGGCTAGATAGCGCTTTCCGAGATCCGGCGACGCGGCCGCCTGCGGCACGAGCCCGATGCGCGACATGACGACGGTATAGTCGCGCGGCAGAACGATACCGACATCGGGGTAGCGCGAGGCCCAATTGGCGGCGTAGGAGCCGAGGATATTGTAGCCGAGCGTGAAGCGGCCGTCGGATACGCGCTCGAGAATGGCCGTGCTGGTCGAATAGACTTTCACGCCGGCCGCCCCCATGGCCTGGATGACCGACCAGATATCGCCGAATTGCTCCTGGTCGCGTGCCATGAACAGAAAGCCGACGCCCGATCGCTCGATATCATAGGTGCCGATCCGGCCACGGACCTCGTTTCCGTGCCGCTTCAGGTAATCGACGAGTTCCGCGCGCGTCGAGGGCGGCTTTTCTTGGGTGAAGCTCGGCTTATGATAGACGAAGACTGCGGGCTCGAAGGTCAGGGCATAGGCCGTATTGCGCCAGTTCGCCCATTCCGGCCAGCGGCCGCTCATTGGCAGATCGCTACGCTGGGCGTATCCGTCATTGCTGAGCTTGACCTGAAGATCCATCGCCGAGGAGAAGGCGAAATCCGCCGTCCTGCCACCGGCGTCGGTTTCCTTGACGATCCGGTCGTAGATCTCCCCCGTCAGCATGTCCTCGTAGCGCACGGCGACGTCGGGGTTGGCCGCCTGAAACCCCCTGATCATCGGCGTCGCCAGCGGCTCGTCCAGTGACGAATAGACGATCACCTCAGGCGCTTTCTCATTCCCCGAGAGCGCCGGAAACATAACCGGCTCGGCGACAGCAAGGCTTGGGGCGAGGCAGATGGAAAGAAGGACCGAAACAAACCGCATGCGGCGATAGTGCCGCAGCGGCAGATCGTACACAAGCACATGCCCATCTGCCCGAGCCCCGCTTGTCGTTTCAGTTGAGGAAAAGTACCGTAACACCTTGGATTGCTGCCTTGTGTTTTCCCAAATCGATTCCGGTCCAAGGCGGAATGCGCTAGGATGCGGGCTGGGGGGAGAATAGTCGTTTTGCGCATATTGCTGGTTGAGGACAACAAGGCACTTTCCGAAGGGCTTTTCGCGATCCTGCGCGGGGCCGGCTATGCCGTTGATGTGGTGGGCGACGGCGCCTCCGCGAATGCGGCGGCTGCCGCCGAAACCTTCGATCTCGTCATCCTCGATCTCAACCTGCCGGAGATGGACGGGCTCGATGTGCTCCGGGCCATGCGCGCGCGCCAAAACAAGGCCGCCGTACTCATTCTGACGGCGCGGGGCACGCAGGAAGAGAAGGTGCGTGGCCTCGATCTGGGTGCCGACGACTATATGATCAAGCCCTTCGACATCAGCGAATTCGAGGCGCGTGTTCGCGTGCTTCTGCGCCGGCAAGCGGGACTTCGCGCGTCGCTCGTCACCTATGGCAATGTCGCCCTCGACCTCAATTCGCGCACCTTTTCGGCCAACGGCGCCCCGATCGATATTCCGGCCCGTGAGCTTGGCCTTCTCGAAACCCTGTTCATGCGCGCCGGCAGGGTCGTCGCCAAGGAGGCAATCATCCAGTCGCTTGCCGCCTTCGACGACGATCTGAGCGCCAATGCCATCGAGCAATATGTCAGCCGGTTGCGCAAGCGCCTCGCGCCGCACGGATTGACGGTGAGGACGGCCCGCGGCATCGGCTATTATCTCGACAAGCTGGCGGGCGGATGAAGGCACAGTCCGCCTATTCCCTGCGCCGCAGGCTACTTGCCTGGCTTCTGATCGCGACCGTCGTCATCGGCACTGTTGCGCTGGCAGATACCTATTTCGAGGCGGTGAAAACCGCAAACACCGTGTCGGACCGCGTTCTCGCCGGCTCGGCACTCGCCATCGCGGAGCGCGTCGTCGTCGCGGAAGATGGCACGCTGGAGGTGGATATTCCCTATGTCGCCCTGGAAATGCTGACATCGGCGGCCCAGGATCGCGTCTTCTACCGCGTGGACGGTCCGCCCGGCCGGTTCATCACCGGCTATCAGAACCTGCCGTTGATTGCCGACATGAAGGGACAGGCGGCGGTCTATGCCGACCAGACGTTCGGCGGCGAACCGATCCGGCTTGCCGTTCTCGAGCGTTCGGCGTCGACGGGCATCAATTCGGTTCCGTTCACGGTGACCGTCGCCGAAACGACGATCGGCCGCACGCAGCTGACGCAGGCTATTTTGCTGCGCTCCGCCTTGCGGCTTATCACCCTCATACTCGGTGCCGCCATTATCGTCTGGATCGCCGTTACCGTATCGCTTCGGCCGCTCTACCGTCTTGGGGATGCTATTGCGGAGCGCAGCCCCGACGATCTCCACCCGATCCGGCAATCTGCACCCAGCGAAGTCGAGGGGCTGGTGGAAACGGTCAATTCCTTCATGGTGCGGCTGCAATCGGCGCTTGATGCATTGCGCCATTTCACCGGAAATGCCGGCCATCAGCTGCGCACGCCCCTTGCCATCATCCGCACCCAGCTGGCGCTGTCGGCGCGTGCGACCTCGCTTGAGGAGGCCCGGGAGGCTGCGCGCAAGGGTGACGAGGCAGTGGCCCATGCGGAGCGCATCCTGGCGCAACTGCTGCTCATGGCGAAAGTGGAGGCGGCGTCGTCGAAAGAGCCGCAATCGCAGACGGCCCTGGATCTCGTGTCGCTTGCACAGCGGATCACCGGCGACCATGTTCCCGGTGCCGGCGAAGCCGGTATCGATCTCGGCTTTGAAGGAGAGGGGAGCGCGCTTATTCGGGCCGAGCCGCTTCTGATCGGCGAACTCCTGCGCAATCTGATCGAGAACGCGATCGCCTATGTCGGACGCGGGACGGAGGTGACTGTGCGCGTGGAGGCAAAGGGCGAGACGGTCCGCCTGGACGTGGAAGACAACGGTCCGGGTATTCCGCTCGACAAACGACAGAGCGTGCGGCAGCGGTTTGCCCGTGGGGGAGGCGGGCAGGCGCCCGGAATGGGCTTGGGGCTGCCGATCGTGGAGGAGATTGCTGGCCTGTTCGGAGGCTCTCTGACGCTCGGCGAGGGCGCCGGCGGAAAAGGGCTGAAAGCCTCGGTGATCTTCCCCGGCAAACCGCACTGACGGGGAGATCGCCGAATCGCGCCGCTATTGCTGGAAACCAGTCCGTTAAACACCTCGTTCCACAAGGTATGGATGGGGCGAAATGTCGCCCCATCCATTGGTTCGGTCAGCCTTAAGGCTCGTTTTTTACTCGACGTCGAACTTGACGCCCTGCGCGAGCGGGAGGGTGCGGCCGTAATTGATGGTGTTGGTGGCACGGCGCATATAGGCCTTCCAGGCGTCCGAACCGGATTCGCGGCCGCCGCCGGTCTCCTTCTCGCCGCCGAAGGCGCCGCCGATTTCGGCACCCGACGGGCCGAGGTTGACGTTGGCGATGCCGCAATCCGAACCGCGTGCCGAAACGAAGGCTTCCGCCTCGCGCATGTCGTTAGTGAAGATCGACGACGACAGGCCCTGCGGCACGGCATTGTGCAGCGCCAGTACAGCATCGAAATCGCTGTATTTCATCACATAGAGGATTGGCGCGAAGGTCTCGTTCTCGACCGGGCCGGTCTGCGCTGGCATCTCGACCAGAGCGGGACGGACGTAGAAGGCATCGGCCAAACCGTTTTCGACGCGCTCGCCGCCGGTTACCTTGCCGCCGGCCGATTTCGCTTCGCCGAGAGCGGCCTGCATCCGGTCGAAAGCCTGTTTGTCGATCAGCGGCCCAACCAGCGTGCCCTGTTCCAGCGGATTGCCGATAGTGACGGAGCCGTAGGCCTTCTGCAGGCGCGGCACGAGCTGATCGTAGACGCTCTCATGCACGAAGAGGCGGCGCAGCGTCGTGCAGCGCTGGCCGGCGGTGCCCATGGCGGAGAAGGCGACACCGCGCAACGTCAGGTCGAGATCGGCCGTCGGGCTGACGATGGCGGCATTGTTGCCGCCGAGTTCGAGGATGGCGCGAGCGAAGCGGCCGGCAAGCCGAGGGCCGACGGCGCGGCCCATGGCCGTCGAGCCGGTAGCCGAGACCAGCGGAACCTTCGGGTGATCGACCAGGATCTCACCGAGATCGCGACCGCCGATGATCAGGGTCGACAGATTGGCTGGGGCGTCACCGCCCTCGGCGATGAAGCGCTTCAGCGCCTTTTCGAACAGGGCTTGCGTGGCAAGTGCCGTCAGTGGCGTCTTTTCCGAGGGCTTCCAGATCGTCGAATTGCCGCAGACCATGGCGAGCGCCGCATTCCACGACCAGACGGCGACCGGGAAGTTGAAGGCGGAGATGATGCCGATCGGGCCGAGCGGGTGCCAGGTCTCCATCATCCGGTGTTCGGAGCGCTCGGTGGCGATCGTCAGACCATAGAGCTGGCGCGACAAGCCGACCGCGAAATCGCAGATGTCGATCATTTCCTGCACTTCGCCGAGACCTTCGGAGGTGATCTTGCCAACCTCGATGGAGACGAGACGGCCAAGCGCTGCCTTGCCGGCGCGCAGCTCTTCACCAAGCAGACGGACCAACTCGCCGCGCTTCGGCGCCGGCACATTGCGCCAGGCGAGGAAGGCGTCATGCGCCTTGTCGATCGCAGCCTTGGCATCGGCGGCCGAATCCTCCCTGAGACGACCGATTTCGGCGCCGGTCACCGGCGAGGTCACGGCAAGCGTTCCGCCCGTATAGCGCTCGGCGGAGACGCCGAGGTCGGTGAGGATTTTCGAGACTTCGGAAGCAAGATCTGGCGTGGACATGGTCATTCTCGTCTTTCTGATGGAAGCGTGTTCGGTGATATCTGGTGACTGTCGGCGCGGGACGGAAGAGTTGTCTAACTTGATCTCTGTCCGCGCCCGGCTTTTTAATTGGTCTCGCTAGAAGCGGTCGCTGGTCAGATGAGCGATCTGGGCTCCGGCTTCGTAATAGAATTCCTTGGCGGCGCGAAAGCTTGGGTCCTTCGGTGCGGTTAGCGGCAGGGGAAGCTCGGCTTCGCTGATATCGCCGAGGATGTGGCGCGCGATCGTCTTGCCAAACACCGTGCCCGGCGCAATGCCGCGGCCATTATAGCCGGAAAAGCCGATGACGTTCTCCGCGAATTTATGGAAACGGGGGACGGCATCGTCGGTCATGCCGATCTTGCCGTACCACTCGCTTTCAAAGGCTATGTCACCGAGATGCGGGAACAGCTTCTTCAACGACCGTCTCGCCCAGCTCCTGTGAACGGCAAGGCCGGTGTTGCGCAGTGCCCCGATGCTGCCGATCACAAGACGGCCGGCCTGGTCCATGCGGAAGGACGACAGGATTTCCTTCGTATCCCAGCAGCCTTCGCGGCCAGGCAGGATCGACTTGCGGACATTGTCACCGAGCGGCACGGTGGCGAAATTGAAATAGGGCAGATGTACCTGCTCGGTGCGTACCTGCTCCCAGGGGCCGGTGGAATAGGCGTCGGTCGCAACGACGATCCACTTGGCGGAGACGGAGCCATGCGCCGTGCTCACCTTCCATCCGTCGCCCCGGCGTTCGGTGGCGATGACGGCGCTGCCGGTAAAGATTTTCGTGCCTGCACGGATGGCCGCGTGCGCCAGGCCGCGCGCATAGGCGAGCGGCTGGATGGTGCCGGCGCGCGGATCGAACAGCGATCCCGCATAGGCGGCGCTACCGACGCGGCGGGCGGTCTCTTCGGCGGAGAGCAGTTGCACCGGGGCGCCACGGGCGGTCCATTGACGATGCCGCTCCTGCAACTCTTTCAGGCCGCCGGCGCCAACGGCCAGATGCAGCGTGCCGTTTTTTTCGATCTCGCAGGGGATCTCATGCCGCTCGACGATCTCGCGCACCAGAAGCGGCGCGCCTCCGAGCAGATCGAGTGCCCGCTCACCATGGACCGGTCCCAGCACGCCGGGAATATCGTCCGGCATCACCCACATGCCACCATTGATCAGGCCGACATTGCGCCCGGCACCACCAAAGCCGATTTCGACCGCCTCCAGAACCACGGCCGACCGGCCGGCCTCGGTAAGATGCAGGGCCGCCGAGAGGCCGGTGTAGCCGCCACCGACGATGACGACATCGGCGGTGAGATCGCCGGCAAGTGCGGATGTGGTGGGACCGGCGGGCGCGGTCTTTTCCCAAAGGCCATGGGAGCGGGGATTATTCAGCATCGGTCCTGTCCATCAATACGAAAATATCGGGCAATGCCTTTGCGGCAGACTGGAATCGGCATCCGGAAAGACGCCTGGCCCGGCCGCAGCCAATGTCTGGAGATGAAAGCAGTAGCCTGCATTGGACTATCTCGCAACGGTTGGGCAGATGGAAGGGAACGACGTTCATGGAGATATGACGACATCATTCCGATTTTTCCGCTTCTGCCTCTTTACGGCGCGGTTTTCGTGGAAGAAATTGACATTTCTTCAAGAGTTAATTCCATATGGGAATGAACATGATCACGCCGCGGCGATTTCTGCCCTCCTTGTCCCTGCTGTCCGCCTTTGAGGCCGCCGCCCGCACCGGCAGCGTCACCGTAGCGGCGAGAGAGCTAGATCTGACCCAGAGCGCTGTCAGCCGCCAGATCAAGGCGCTGGAAGAACAGCTTGGCGTGGAGCTGTTCGTGCGGGAGCGCCAGACCATCCGCCTGACGCTTGCCGGCGACAGCTATGCTCGCGAAATCCGCGAGGCATTGCGGCGGATTTCCTCGGCTTCGCTCGACCTGCGCGCCAACCCGAATGGCGGGACGTTGAACGTAGCGATCCTGCCAACCTTCGGGACGCGCTGGCTCGCCCCGAGGCTCGGTGATTTCCTGGCGACCAATCCGGGTATCACGATCAATCTGGTGACCCGTCTGTCGCCGTTCGATTTTCGGCTGGATTCGATCGATGCGGCCATTCATTTCGGCCATCCGCACTGGCCGGGCGCCGAACTCGCATTCCTGATGTCGGAGCGGACCGTGCCGGCCTGCAGCCCTGATTTCCTTGCCCGCCACCGGCTAGTGGAACCCGCCGACTTCCTGCAGGTGCCGCTGCTGCATCTGACGACCCGGCCAGATGCCTGGGAAAAATGGCTGGCGGCGAACGGCGCGCCTGCCTCCGGCGTGCGGGGCATGTTGTTCGATCAGTTCGCTACCGCCGCCCAGGCTGCCATCTCCGGCCTTGGCGTCGCCTTGCTGCCGACCTTTCTCATCCAGGAAGAACTCAAGCGCGGCGAGCTGGTAGCGGCGTCGTCCAACGAGCAGGAAAGCGACGAGCGCTATTATCTTGTCTGTCCGTTTGAGCGTCTGGCATACCCGCCGCTTGTCCGCTTTCGCGAGTGGATTGTGAATCAGCGTTGAGGGATCACCCTGTCCCTGTGGAGAAATAGAGGGTGCCTGCAAAATTGAGGAATCTCTAATCGATTAAAATAAATTCAATCGTTTAAACCCTTTAATGCTATGATTTACAAAGAATTTCTTTCATGCCATCCAAAGGGCCTCACACCAAGGAGGTCCTGATGCAAGAGCGTGAAGCCGTGCGGAACGAGATACCCTTACACGTCGTTGATCGTCTCGAAAGCGAGTGGCGGTCGGTGCAGGTCGAGCGCTCGTCGCTTGGACGCGCGCCGAAGACCGACACAGTCGACAGAGCCACCACGATGCCGGTCGGCAATCTTGGAACGGCCAATAGCTGACACCCCGGCCTGTTCCTTCGCCGTATTTCTTGATCCTGTCGCTTACGGCAAGTCCGCTGGACTTCCGCAAGCGACAGAGCCGGATGACTATCCGCGCCAGTTCAGGAAGCGCCGTTCGATCTGGCCGATGACGAAGTTCACGATCAGGCCCATCATCGACAAGATGGCGACGCCGGTGAACAGCTTTTCAAGATCATAAAGCGAGCCCGCGTCGAGGATATAGGCGCCGACGCCAAACTGCGCGCCGAGCATTTCTGCGGCGACCAGCAGGATGATCGCGATCGAGATCGACACGCGAAGGCCGGAAAGAATGGCCGGAAACGCGCCCGGCAGCACGATCTTGCGGACGATCGACCACCAGCTCAGTCCGAAGCTCTGGCCCATGCGGATCAGCGAGCGGTCGACATTGTCGACGGCGCCATAGGTGGCAACGACGGTCGGCGTGAATGTCCCGAAGGCGATCAGCGCGTATTTCGAGGTTTCGTCGATCCCGAACCAGATGACGAACAAGGGCAGCAAGGCAATCTTCGGGATCGGAAACAGCGCCGCCACCAGCGGTACGAGGCCGGCGCGGGCATGGCTGAAAAGACCGATGCAGACACCGATCGAGACGCCCGCGGTAATGCCGAGGGTGGCGCCGACGAAAAGCCGCTGCAGCGACGGCAGCAGATGCTGCCAGAGCAGGCCGGTTCGCCAGAGCTGAAGGAAGGTCTCAAGAACTGCCGACGGTCGTGGCAGTGTCAGGTTCGAGATGATGCCGGTGCGGGTGCCGATTTCGGCAAGCGCGATCAGGATGACGAAGACTGCGATCGCCATGCCGCGAACCGGAGTCGGGGCAAAGCCGCCGCCGCGAAAGTCGACAGCGCGAACCGGCGCCGTATTGGTTCCGGCATTGTCGTCATCGGCCATGCGTGACGGCGTTGAAAATGTGGTGATGTCAGACATTGACCAGCTCCTTGTCGGCGGCCACGGCCTCTTCGCGCATCAACTCCCAGAGCTGCTTCTGCTTTTCTTCCAGCACCGGATCGCCGAGATGGCGATCGGCAAGCGGAATATCGATGTCGACGATGTCGCGAATGCGTCCGGGGCGGCGGGACAGGACGACGACCCGGTGCCCCAGCCGGACCGCTTCGTTGAGGTTGTGAGTGACATAGACCGACGTAAAGGGCTGGCGGGTCCAGAGCGAAATCAGATCATCCAGCAGCAGTTCGCGGGTCTGGCTGTCGAGCGCCGAAAGCGGCTCGTCCATTAGCATGACGGCGGGGCGTACGGCCAGCGCCCGGCTGATGGCAACGCGCTGGCGCATGCCTCCGGACAGTTGCTTCGGGAGCGTGCGCCGGAATTCGGAGAGGCGCGTGCGCTCCAGGACATCGGTGACGATTGCGTCCATCTCTCGACCGCTAAGGCCATGATCCTCAAGCACCAGCTTGATATTGCCCTCGACCGTGCGCCACGGCAGCAGGGCGAAGTGCTGGAAGACGTAGGTGAGCGGATTGAGCGAACCCGCCGGCGGGTTGCCGATTTGCAGGACCTCGCCCGATGAGGGCCGTTCGAGACCGCCGAGGAAACGCAGCAGCGTGGACTTGCCGCATCCGGACGGGCCGATCAGGCAGACGATCTGGCCCTGCGGGATGTCGAGCGAGATGTCCTTCAGAACCTCGACGGATCCGTACCGATGGCTGATGTTCTTGAGCTTCAGGTCCATATGTCCTCCAGGCGGGAGCCTTGAAAGCCACCGCAATCAGCCTCAGCCGTCAGATGGTCTTGACGTAGGACGTGTCGAAGAGCTGGTCGTTGGTGATCGCTTCCTTGACCATGCCTTCGGATTTGAACCATTCGAGCTGCTCCACGCAGCTGTCGAGCGAGAGCGCCAGGCCGTTGTTGATACGCATCGCGCCGTCAATGAGGTTCTGCCTGGCGGTCTCGAAGGGGCTGTCGCTTTCGACATATTTGTGAACGATCTTCGCCAGGTCGTCGCGCTCGGCATCATTGGCCTTGTTGTCGACGAAAGCGGCGTTGTAGTCCGCAATTGCCTTGGAATAGGCCTTGACGAAGGCCGACGTCAGATCCCGCTCGCTCTTGGCATTCTTGGTCGAGGTAAAGGCCGTCGTCACCTGGTAGTTCGGTGCATAGTCCGACACGAGGCCGATCTGCTTGGCAGCGCCTTCCCGGAGCATCTGCTTGGCCACATTCGGCTGAATCGCCCAGGCATCGATCTGTCCGGTCGAGAGCGCGCCGACGAGGGCGCCAAGCTTCTGCAACGGGCGGAGCTGGATGTCCGAAAGCTTGATATTGTTCGCCTCAGCGATCTTGTGGATCATGAAATGGAAGGAGGAGCCGGCGGTAGTGATGCCGAAGCTCTTGCCGGCGAGCTTGGACGGGTCCGTCAGGCCGGCATCATAGGCCTTGTTCGAGGCGAGGATGATCGCGCCGACGGTTCCCTTTTCCTCGGTAAGCGCGCCGCCGATCACCTTGACCGCGTCCTTCTGCGCCAGGCTGATGAGGCCGCCGCTCATGGCGGTGACGCCGAAATCCGCGTCGCCGGAAGCAATCGCCACCGCCATGGGCTGGGCGGCTTCGAAGAATTTCAGGTCGATGTCGAGTCCGGCTTCCTTATAGTAGCCGCGCTCATAGGCGATGAAGCTCGGCGCGTGGCTGGCCAGATGCAGGACGGCAAGATTGCGGGTCGCCGCCCGCGCCGGCATGCCGAAAGCGGCGGCAGCGCCAACGGCGCCCATGCCGATAAGCGCCTGACGGCGGTTCAAGATAAGCGTCATTCCGGTGTCTCCTCCGATGGGCAGCGCCTGAGGGCGTCTTCGCTCCTGTTTGCCATTGGCCGCCAAGGAAGACAACCAACTATGACGATGTCTCCGGTACCTTCTTCGCCTAAGCGTCAGGCTACCCGTCGGTGCGTCATCGGGAGACTTTTTCCAGGAAGGGCAGAAGCGCGCCGAGCACCTCGTCGGCTTCGGTTTCAGGCAGCAGGTGGCCACCGCCAATAGCCATGCCTTCGACATGTTCCGCCCAGTCCGCCCATATGTTCAACGGCGCCCGGCCGCCGCCATAGAGCCGCCCCGCCTCCGAAAAGACAAGGACGGGTACGCGTATCTTGCGCCCGGCGGCGCGGTCGGCGAGATCGTCGACGTCATCGGTGGTGGCGCCGGCCCTGCAGTCCTCGCACATGGCGTGTCGCACCTCCGGCCTGTCGAATGCAGCCCTGTAGTCCTCGAGCGCCAGCGGATGCAGCCGGTCGATGCCGAGAGCCATATTGTCGAGGGTCAGGTCGATCAGGAAGCGCGGGTCCGCCGCCATCAGCTTCTCCGGCAGGGGTGCGGGCTGCGCCATCATGAACCAATGCCAGGCGCCCATGCCGAAAGCCTTGCTGGCACCCTCCCACATTTCCGGCGTCGGCACGACCGTCACCGACACCAGCGCGGTCACCGCTTCCGGATAGTCGAGCGCCATACGGTAGGCGACACGGCCACCACGGTCATGGCCGACGACGACGTAGCGATCATGCCCGAGAGCTTTCATCATCTCATGCAGGCACTTCGCCATCTGCCGCTTCGACCCGGAACCTTGGGCGTTGCCGGTTGGGCGGCTGCCGCCGTAGCCGGGCAGGTCCGGGATGACCACGCTATAGTGGGTTGCGAGAACCGGTGCGATGCGGTGCCAGGCAGAGCGTGTCTCCGGATAGCCATGCAGGAGGAGGACCGCCGGCCCGGAGCCGCCCGTCAGTACGGCCAACTCGGCTTGGGTTGTTTCGATACGCCTATCCTCGAAATCGGAAAAAAGCGCGTTGGCGTGTCGATACATGGCTTCATTTCTCCACTGGAGTGGTTACGGCACTTGCCTGATACGGCCGCTGCCTCTGATTTCGGAACGCCGCAAGACCGGGCGGCCGAACAGTTCGACGTTGCCGCTTCCGGAAATCGAGATGTCCGCATCCGCTTCTGCACTAACTTGCACATCGCCGCTGCCGCGAACCTTGATCTCGGCGGATTTGGCCGCCAGGTTTTTCAGCCGCGCCGCGCCCGAACCGGAGATATCAAGGCCGACCGTATCGGCGGCTCCGGTCGCGGCAACGCTGCCGCTTCCCCGGATGCTCAGCTGCAGCTGCGGCTGATTGATCTGCGACAAGGTGAGATTTCCACTCCCGAGCAACTTCCAGTCGGTTATTGCCGGTCCCGACAGGCTGACATCGAGCCGGGATTCAACCCAGCCCGGATTGCAATCCAGGCTCAGCTTGCCGCCTTCAATCCGCACATGGTCGAGAATAGCGGGATCGCCTGTGACGATTGCCTCCGCCTTGTCTCCCGGCTGGTAGCGGACCGAGGCCGGTAGATCGATCACCAGTCTGTCGCCGGCGGTAAATGGCAGGATCACCTGCTCGCTGGTGGATGCGGCTGATCCGCAGGTGGACGGCATCGCCCCCCACAAATACCTCGCCTCGGCCCAGTCCCGCCCGGAAAGCCCGATACCCAGAGCCAGAAAGACGACTGCACCGATCAATCCCGCTGTCGCGACGAATGCCAATTTTCCAGTCATTGTCCCGTTCCTTCAAGGTGGTGTCATGCAAGGCTCAAACGCGCTGGTCCAGTTCCGCCAGGCGGAAATGCAGCCGGGCATAGTGTCCGAGCATGCGTATGCCAGCACCCAGTCCCATCAACAGCAAAGCGCCGCCACCCAGGAGGCAGCTCACCAGTCCGGCGCCGATAAGCAGGCGCGCTATTATTCCGATCACCGGCCCGCCGAGGTCGAACAGCAGCGTCGTGAAGATGATCTTCATCCCGACCGCGCCGATGGCGACCAGCGCGACCGCAAGGCCAAAGGTGATGACAACCGCGACAAGGAGCAGCGGCAGCAGGAAAAGGATATCGACGATGGCAAGGCCGGCAAGCGCCATGGCCGCCGCCAGCATGTTCGACATGCTCCAATGGGCCTCGAAACGGCGCAGCCCAGCCTCGGCCCGCAGCTCCCTGGCAATTCTGGCCGGGTCGCCCAAGGCTGCCGCAACCTCCGCCTCGCCGCGGCCCGAGGCATCGGATTCGGCGAAATGGGCGGCGTAGTCGGCGACGATATCCTCGATCTCCTGAGGCGGCAGGCCGGCAAGCCCCAGTCTCAGCGTGCGCAAGAAGGCGTCCCTGGTCATGGCAAATCCTCGAGAAGTTTATCGACGGCGCCCGCGAAGGAGCGCCAGTCGCGACGATGCGCTTCGAAAATCGTCCGGCCGAGCGGCGTGAGCCGGTAATATTTGCGGGGCGGCCCGTTGCTCGATTCGACGATGCGGGTGGCCACCAGGCCGTCATTCTGCATTCGGCGCATCAGCGGGTAGATCGTGCCTTCCCCCATGCCGACAGCGGTGACCAGCGTGCTGGCGATTTCATAGCCGTAGCTTTCACCCCGCGACAGCACAGCCAGGACGCAGAGATCAAGGGCGCCTTTTCGCAATTGAACTTGGATCGAGTCGGTCATGAATGCCTCGGGTTTACAATATGCATATAACAAGCTATCTGTTTATGCAAGGTACTGTCTATTCTGAACTTGAGCCGCATCATCCCGCCGGGACGGCGATGGCTCAAGGCTTCCTCGTGACGCATATGCACCGCCCGATCTTGGGCATCTACCTCTCGATAAAGGAGTTGTTGCAATGACCCGCCTCGGCTTCATTCTTGCCGCTTCCCTATGCCTTGCGACCTCGTTGGCGCATGCCGCCGGTTTCCAACCGATCGAGATGCCGGGCGATGGCTCTCTTCCCGCGATCAAGGGAGGCGTCTGGTATCCATGCGCTCAGCCGGTCGGCGATATCAAGGTCGGGCCTTTCACCACGGCTGCGACGAAGGATTGCCCGGTGACAGGAGAAAAGCTGCCGCTTGTCGTCATCTCGCATGGCAGGGGCGGCACGTTTATCGGCCACCATGATACAGCAGAGATACTGGCGGATGCGGGCTTTGTCGTCGTTGCCATCAGCCACCCTGGCGACAACGCCTTGGATAAGAGCCGCATCGACGATCCCTCGGTCTTCCTCGAGAGACCAACCGATATCAAGCGGACGATCGATTTCATGCTCGGTTCATGGCTGAATGCAGGCAAGATCGATGCCGCACGCATTGGATTTTTCGGCTTCTCGCGCGGCGGATATACCGGGCTCGTCGCTATCGGTGCCAACCCGCATTTCGGCAAACGCCTGAAAATATGCGAGGGCAACGACAGTGCGATGTGTGATCAGGTCCACAAAGGCGAACTTCCGGAACTTACCCATGACCCACGCATCAAGGCCGCTGTGATCGCCGACCCGCTCAGCGTTTTCTTCGCGTCGGATAGCTTCAAGGCGGTGAAGGTCCCCGTGCAGCTCTGGGGTTCCGAGCGCGGCGGCGACGGTGTGACGCCGGAAAGTGTCGTGGCGATAGCGAACGAGCTGCCGACAAGACCCGAATTTCACACGGTACCCAATTCCCAGCATTTCGATTTCCTGACACCTTGTCCGGCCGAACTCATCAAGACCGCGCCCGTGATTTGTGCCGACGGGCCGGATTTCGATCGCGCCGCATTCCATAGGGAATTCAATGCCGCAGTGCTCGCCTTCTTCCGCAAGCAGCTGGTGGATGCGCAATAGCCTGCTATTCAACAAACGTTGGGAATTTACAGCAATTGGGCGTCAGGGTCGTTTCCAGCTGTAGAGCCAGGCATCCGTTCGGATGCCAGTCGAGGTTAGCGGCAGCTCATCGGGAAGTAGCAGCATGCGGTGAAGGCCGATCTTTTCCAGCACCCGAAGGCTGGCGGCATGCTCTACGGCACAACGGGTCGAAACCTCAGAAAGCAACGATCGCTGGGTGACCCAATCCATCACCGCGATGCCGGCCTCCGTGGCCAATCCCTGCCCCCAGAAGGCAGGTCCGAGGCCATAATGGATTTCGGCATCGTTTCCGTCGATGAACATCAGGAACAGACCAATCGCCTTTTCGTCGGCCCGACGGAGGATACTCCAGACAAAGCGATTACCTGCCGCCCAATTGTTTTCTCCCCAAGCGTCGATGACTGCTTCGGTTTGGGCTTGCGACGAGTGAGCAGCGCGCTGCAGGTAGCGCGTAGTGTCGTTTCTACCAGTGTATTCCTTGAACAGAGACGCCGCATGCTCCCGATGCGCGGCGCGCAATATGAGCCGGGATGTTACCAACGAGGCAGGTGGCGTGTGCACCAATTAGTATCCCCAACTTAAATCGGAATTTTAGGGCGGATCAATGCGGCACTGCATACTGCCCTGCCAAAGGGTGTCGGACAATCAATCTATTTGGGTCTGTTCTCAAAGAGCACATGGCGCATGCCGAAGAAGAGAACCTACCCAGCCGTTCGCCTGTGTCCCATTGATGTGGATTGTAACCTCAATAAGCTGACAGCAGATTCTGCCCGAAATTTGGCTCGACACCGAGCAGCGGCGCAGCGCGGCTGACGATGTCGTGGACCATGGGTGCGGCCGTTTCGGCGGCGAGGTTCAGATTGTGCAGGCCCGTCAGCGGCTGGTCGATGAAGGACAGCACCACATATCTAGGGTTTTCCATCGGAAAAGCGGCGAGGAAGGAATTGAAGCTCAGCTTGTGGGAATAGACGCCATTGATCACTTTGTTCGCCGTGCCCGTCTTGCCGCCGACATGGAAGCCGGGGACATCGGCAGTCTTGCCGGTGCCCTGTTCGCCGTTCAGCTTGAACAGATATCTGATGATGTCGCTGGTGCTCTTTTTAACGATCATCTTTTCGGTCTTCTCAGCTTCTTCCTGTGTCCGTGGCAGGAAGGTGGGCTCGATCAGCTCGCCGCCGTCGATGAGGGCAGCTCCGGCAACTGCCGTCTGCATCGGCGTGGTGGCGACGCCATGGCCGAAGGCAGCGGTGATCGAGTTGATCTTCTTCCACACTTTCGGCTGGCTCGGCGTTTTCACCTCGGGTAGCTCCGTCTGCATCCTCGAGAGCAAGCCGAAGCGGGTCAGATAGGTCTTCTGGATGTCCATGCCGACCTTGTCCATCATCTTGGCGGTGCCGACGTTGGACGAGTAGCGGAAGATTTCGGGGATCGATAGCACGCGCCGCGGAACGTCGCGGTCGTCGTGGATGGTGAAGCCGCCATAGTGCAGGGGGGTACTGGCATCGAATGTGTCGGTCAGCTTGACCGTGCCGGTGTCGATGGCCATCGCGATCGAGAAGGTTTTGAACACCGAGCCCATTTCGTCGGTGCCATCGGACATGCGATTTAGCCAGCCCTTGACGTCCGCCTGCGGGTCATTCGGATCGAAATCGGGAGCCGATGCCATGGCCAGCACCTCGCCGGTATGGATATCGAGGATGACCGCACCGGCCGACTGAGCCTGATATTGGCCGATCGCCTCCGACACGACGTCGTGTACGATGTTCTGGACACGAAGATCGATCGACAGATGGACAGGCTGCAGACTGTCACGGCTCGTCATGCCGGCGGAGGTGAGATCTGAAAGCCCCTGCCCATCGAGATACTTTTCGATGCCAGCGACACCATGGTTGTCGATGTCGACATAGCCGAGGACGTGAGCGGCGGTCCGTCCGCCCGGATAGAAACGCTTTACCTCTGGACGGAAACCGATTGCTGGAATTCCAAGGCCCAGAACCTCGTTCTGTTGTTTCGGGGTCAACTGGCGCCGCAGCCATGCGAAGTGCGATCGCTTGTCTGAAAGCTTTTGATAAAGCGTCTTTTTATCGAGGTCAGGGAATAGTGTCGAAAGCTTCTCGACCGCTTCGTCGACATCGACGATGTGAAACGGCTCGGCAAACATCGACACTGTCCGTATGTCGGTTGCCAGAAGCTCGCCGTTACGGTCAACGATGTCGGGGCGCCATGCAATCACCGGACCAGACGGGATATTCGCCGTATCGACCGCCGGCTGAGAGTCGAAATAGACGAGCTTTCCGCATATGGCGAGATAAGCCATCGTGAGTATGCCAGCCAAAGTCAGGATACGAGACCTAGCCTGCCTGTTCTTGCGGCCCGATGCTACGATATTGCGCCTGCGTGCCCCGGAACTGAATGTCAATTCCACGAGACGACCGCTCTTGATACTGAACGTATGAAGGATCGACATTTCTATGCAAATTCAGAGGATTGAGGAGGCAATGAGGGGTTTTCTGTGGGCCTTATTTTTAGGTTAAGGCGTTTAAATAAACATTAACCGTACATTAAATTTTGTTCACAAAGCTTACGCATGTCTTCCGCTCCAACGGTATTGGAGCCCAATCTCAAAGCACCAAGCGCCCTCGATATTGTCCGGCCCGGCCATATGCCGGTTATATGACTGTTTGCAAACTTAGCTTGACGACAGTCGCGACAACGCTACCCTCTCCGCAACTGACAACCGCTTGGGCTTTGGGAGGAGACCGTGGGAATGTCGGACCGCGAATGGCATGCCTCGCAGGTTCAATCTGCCTTGGTGGGAAGTGCTGCGGCGCAATCGGCTGTTGTCGCATCCTGGAGCCGCTCCATGCGCCTCTATGGGCTTGATCCGGAAGACGGGGCGCCGCCGGATGTTTTGACGGAAGCCGAGTTCAGGCAGGCGCGCGAGCGCCTGGGATCGCTTGTGCAGACGGCGCAGGCAAGCCTAGACCGCCTCTATTCGGCGGTCGGCGGCGCCGGATGCTGCGTCCTCCTGGCGGATAAGGATGGCGTGCCGGTCGACCGACGCGGATCGGCCGCCGATGACGCGGTCTTTTGCAAGATGGGCCTTTGGACAGGTGCGGTCTGGAGTGAGGAGCGCGCGGGCACGAACGGCATCGGCACGACGCTTGCCGAACAGCGGGCACTGACCATCCATCGCGACCAGCATTTCTTCAGCCGCAACACGGCGCTGTCCTGCACGGTCGCGCCGATCTTCGATCATCGTGGCCGGCTGATGGCGGCAATCGACGTCTCTTCGGCCCGCTCCGACCTGACGGAGGATTTCGTCAAGCTGATCGCGTTCGCCGTTGGCGAAGCCGCCCGGCATGTCGAGGCTGAAAACTTCCGCCTTGCTTTCCCGAAGGCGCGGATCGTGCTGGCGCAGAGCGCGACCGATCCGTCGCAGGAGCGTTCTGCAAATGCCCTGCTTGCCGTCGATGACGACGATCTCGTCATCGGTGCGTCCCGCTCCGCCCGGCATATTCTCGGCCTGACCGACGAAGCGCTCAGCCGGCCGCTGCCCGCCGCCGACCTGCTCGGCCAGCGCAAGAATGTGCGGCAGGACTATGCGATGGCCGAGCGAAGCGTGATTCAGCGTGCGCTGGCTCGCACCTCGGGCAATATTTCCGCCGCCGCGATGATCATGGGCATCAGCCGCGCCACCCTGCATCGGAAATTGAAAAAGCTCGGCCTGGACTGACCACCGGCGTCGCGTGAGCTGTCGCAGCAGCGATATCGCACTGCGACGTGTCGCAAAACTGCGACATCTCAACCATCCTGTTTCATTCCCTGGGAGGACAGAGCCGCAGAGGCGGTGTCATGGTGATGCCGGTGTCGCGGAGGCGGCATTGTCACGAGTGCACGGTCTTCACCGATGCGGATCCTTGCATCCCGAAGACCTCGCCAGGGAGGAAAACCAATGAACAAGGTAGAGTTTCACCGGACCGTCCGGCCGAACTTCAAGAAGCGCTACGGCAATTTCATCGGCGGCAAATTCGTCGAACCGAAATCCGGGCGCTATTTCGAAAACACCTCGCCGGTCAACGGGCAGGTGCTGTGCGAGATTGCCCGCTCCGACGCGCAGGATATCGAAGCCGCTCTCGATGCGGCCCATGCCGCCAAGGATGCCTGGGGCCGCACCAGTGTGGCCGAGCGCAGCCTTCTGCTCAACAGAATAGCCCAGGTAGTGGAGGACAACCTAGCGCTCTTGGCGCAGGCCGAGACCTGGGACAACGGCAAGCCGATCCGCGACACGATGGCAGCCGATCTCCCACTTGCCGTCGATCATCTGCGCTATTTCGCCGGCGTCATCCGGGCGCAGGAAGGCAGCATCTCGGAAGTCGACCATGATACGGTCGCCTATCATTTCCATGAGCCGCTCGGCGTCGTCGGCCAGATCATCCCCTGGAACTTTCCGCTGCTGATGGCGATCTGGAAGCTCGCGCCGGCGCTGGCCGCCGGCAATTGCGTTGTCATCAAGCCAGCCGAACAGACCCCGGCATCGATTCTGGTCTTTGCCGAGCTGATCGCCGACATCCTGCCGCCCGGCGTCCTCAACATCGTCAACGGCTTCGGTCTCGAGGCGGGCAAGCCGCTGGCCTCCAGCCCGCGCATCGCCAAGATCGCCTTTACAGGCGAGACGACGACAGGCCGGCTGATCATGCAATATGCCAGCCAGAACCTTATTCCGATCACGCTGGAATTGGGCGGCAAGTCGCCGAACATCTTCTTCAAGGACGTCGCATCGCAAGACGATGATTTCCTCGACAAGGCGATCGAAGGCTTCGTGATGTTCGCCCTCAACCAGGGCGAGGTCTGCACATGCCCGAGCCGCGCCCTGATCCATGAATCCATCTACGACACGTTCATGGAAAAGGCGCTGAAGCGTGTCGAGGCCATCGTCCAGGGCGATCCGCTCGATCCGGCGACGATGATCGGCGCGCAGGCCTCCAGCGAGCAGCTGGAGAAAATCCTCTCCTATCTCGACATCGGCAAACAGGAAGGCGCAGAAGTGCTGATCGGCGGCGAACGCAATGTCCTGCAGGGCGATCTCGCCGCGGGCTATTACGTCAAGCCGACG
The DNA here is from genome assembly GCA_036383055.1 of Rhizobium sp. Lineage (GTDB taxonomy): Bacteria > Pseudomonadota > Alphaproteobacteria > Rhizobiales > Rhizobiaceae > Rhizobium. The sequence continues at coordinate 21,792 of DASVPC010000220.1, forward strand.
GTCTTCAAGGGCCACAACCGCATGCGGATTTTCCAGGAGGAAATCTTCGGGCCTGTCGTCTCCGTTACCACCTTCAAGGACAATGACGAGGCGCTTTCGATCGCCAATGACACGCTTTACGGTCTTGGCGCCGGTATCTGGAGCCGCGATGTCAATACGTGCTATCGCTTCGGCCGTGCCATCCAGGCCGGGCGCGTCTGGACCAATTGCTATCACGCCTATCCGGCGCATGCCGCCTTCGGCGGCTACAAGCAGTCCGGTATCGGCCGCGAAAACCACCTGAAGATGCTGGAGCATTATCAGCAGACGAAGAACATGCTCGTCAGCTACAGCCCGAAGAAGCTTGGCTTCTTCTGAGCGTCGGGACGACTGTTCCAAACGCAACTCGCCGGAGGCGGAGCAACAGTGCTCCGCCTCCGGCAGATCATTGGGAGGAAGCATCATGAACAATCAGGTCAGCGCCACCCCGGCCGCCCTCGATCTTATCCAGATCTTGCAGGTGGAATACGGGCCGATCCTCTTTCATCAGTCGGGTGGCTGTTGCGACGGCTCCTCGCCGATGTGCTATCCGCAAGGTGATTTCATCGTCGGGGACCATGATGTGCAGCTTGGGGAAATCGGCGGTGCGCCGGTCTATATCAGCGGGCCGCAATATGAGGCGTGGAAACACACGGAGTTGATCATCGACGTCGTGCCTGGCCGGGGCGGCATGTTCTCGCTCGACAACGGCCGCGAGGTGCGTTTCCTGACGCGCTCGCGCATTTGCGCTGTTCCCGGCTCTTAACCGGCTTCAGAGGCAAGCCTCAGTGATATTTCTGGCGCTCGCGTGTCAGGATGGCGCCGGCGTCCAGGCCGGCGATCGGCTGAGACACGTCGATTGGAATATTGCCCGAAAGCTGCAGATCGAGATAGCGGGCGCAGCAGACCCTCAGGAACGAGGTGAAGTTGCCGAGGTCGTGGCCGGCGTCGATCGATTAATGGTGCAGCTTGGTGATGAGCTGGACGACGTTCATGCCGTCGCGCTGCGCAATCTCTTCGAGCTTCGACCAGAAGAAGTTTTCCAGTCTGACGCTGGTGACCATACCGTCGATGCGCAGCGATTTCGTGGTGCTTTCCCAGAGCCGCGTATCGGCCTTGATGAACAGTTCACACATAGCATCCTCCCGGTGCCGCCCGTGTGTCGGGGGCGGCACTATCCTAGCAACACTCAAGCGGCCAGCACAGCCATGAACTGTTTCAGCCAGGCAGGATGCGCCGGCCAGGCGGGCGCGGTGACAAGCTTGCCGTCGGTCACCGCGTCGCTGATGGCGATTTCGGCATAGGTGCCGCCGGCAAGCTCGACTTCCGGCCGGCAGGCGGGATAGGCCGAACAGGTGCGTCCCTCGAGAACGCGCGCCGCGGCCAGCAATTGCGCGCCGTGGCAGATCGCGGCGACCGGCTTGTCGGCATCGAAGAAATGCCGGACGGCCTTGATGACGTTCGGGTCGAGTCGCAAGTATTCCGGCGCCCGGCCGCCGGGAATGACCAGCGCGTCGTAGTCCTCGGCGCGAATGGCGTCGAAGGTGGCATTGAGCGCGAAATTATGCCCGCGCTTTTCGGAATAGGTCTGATCGCCCTCGAAATCATGGATCGCCGTCGCCACCGTCTCACCAGCCTTCTTTCCAGGGCAAACGGCATGGACCGTATAGCCGCAGGCAAGCAACGTCTGGAACGGGACCATGGTTTCATAGTCCTCGGTGAAGTCTCCGGTGATCATCAGAATCTTGGCGCTAGGCATCGTCGTTATCCTCCCTGACACGATACCGGGAGAATAACGAAGGATAAGCTTTCAAGGGTACTAGCGGGATACTACGGTCAAAATTCCGCTCGGGTGCGCTGGCGTCTAATTCCTCCGAGGGGTGAACGCCGCTGCCATATCAGGAAATGAAAAAGCGGCTCAATCCCATGTCGCGCAGCCCACGGCGATAGGCGATCGAGCTGCGGTCGGCCGGGATATGGGCTTCCAGCTTCGGATCGAGCGGCAGCTCTTCCGGCTTCTGGGCCTCGACGATCGCCTTGTCCTCTTCGAAGACGCGTCTGTTGAAATCATAGACGTCCTGGACCGGCAGATCCTTGTCGAAGTTACGGGCGATCGGCGCGAACATCCTTGTCACCTTGGCGGAAACGGGAGATGCAGCGTTCATGATCACCAGCCGACCATTGTCGGGGAAATGCACGGTCAGCGTCGCGGTAAAGGGCAGATGCACCTTGAAATGCCGCAGCCATTCGAAGCCGGGCTTGCCGCGATCCTTGACGCCGATCGGATAGTTGCCGACCGAACTGCGATACTGGACGTCGAAGCCATTGGCGTGGAATTCGGGAACATAGGGCGGCACGTAGGTATTGTTGGCGTCGCCGAAGGTGGTGGTGTGGACGAAGCCGAAATGGGCGACGTCGAGGAAGCCTTCCATCTGCCGGCCGGCGAAGCCGAAAATATCGATGGAAGGACAGACGATCTGCTGAAAATCCGGGTCGTCCCAATGCGGCATCGGGCTGATCGAATTGCAATTTTCGCCTTCACCCGGCTGGTTGCTCCAGGAGCGCAGACAGGTCCAGATCAGGCCGTAACGCTCGACAGCCGGATAGGTGCGCAGATGCAGCTTTTCCGGAATGTGCAGATCCGGATGCGCCGGCACATGATGACAGCGGCCGCCGGCGCCGAAGCGCAGGCCGTGATAGGCGCAGATGACACTATTGCCGTCGCCCGTGCCCATGCTGAGAGGCACGCCGCGATGCGGACAGATATCGTTGGCGACGACGACCTGTTTTCCCGAGCGATAGACGACAAGTGTTTCGTCCAGCAGCTTTGCCGCAACGGGCGCCGTCCCGATGTCGCGGGCAAGCGCGATCGGATACCAATGGCGCGCGAGAATGTTCCAGTCCCGCGCATCGAAGGTACAGTTGCGTGGCAGATCGTACGATGTGTCGATAAGGTCGGTCATGGTCTTGTCAGCTCCTCGGCGCTCGTCTGGGAAATGGGCGGCGGCCTTTGGGAAGAAAGCTGCTTGCGAGACCTGTTGAAATCAATATCTTTAAATCGCATAAGCCGTTGCAAAAAATGGAACACCCTTGTCTCAATTGGTCTTTTCGCGCTTCCTTCGCTATTTCGCCGAAGTCGCCCGCCTCGGTTCGATCCGAAAGGCGTCGGAACATCTGAACGTATCGGCCTCGGCGATCGACCGCCAGATTCTGCATGCGGAAGAGGTGTTCGGCATTGCGCTGTTCGAGCGGCTGCCGAGCGGTCTGCGGTTGAGCGCTGCCGGCGAACTGCTGCTGCGGGCGGGGAAAGGCTGGTCGAAGGAGTTCAGCCGGCTGCAGACGCAGATGGAGGATTTACGCGGGTTGAGGCGCGGCCATGTCACGATCGCCGTCATCGATGCGTTGAGTAAAGGCTTCGTTCCTGAGATCGTCAAGCAGATGCGGGAGGATTTTCCCGGCATTTCCTTCACCATCAAGGTGCTGGACAATATCGATGTCGGCACCGCGCTCTCTTCCGGCGAGGCGGATTTCGGTGTGATGCTCAATCCCCGAGCGACGAAGGATTTGCAGGTCTACGCGCATTTCAACGTCATGATCGGCCTTGCCACGCTTCCGGATCATCCGATCGCCGGCAAGGCAGGCATTCGTTTCAATCGCTGCGCGGACTATCCGATCGTTGCACCGGCCGAACCGTTGGCCCTTTGCGAACAGGTGGACGCTCTCGTGGCGGCAACGAGTGTGGCTCTCACCGCCGTCGCATTCTCCGACAATATCCAGATGATCAAATCACTGGTGAAAAGCGGTGTCGGCGTCGGCATCCTGAGTTCGATCGATATCATGAGTGAAGTTGAGGCCGGCGAACTTGCCTTCACGCCGCTCACCGACACGGTTATCCGGCCCCTGAGCCTTGCCGTCTGCGCCATGCCTGTTCGTCAGCTATCGTCGGCGGCCAACCTTGTGCTGGATCGCATGGTCTCGGCCGTCTCGGATCACAGCGGTAGAACCCTATGAGAGCGGCCGATCGTGATGATCGGCCGCCGCAATCGTCATATCGAATTCACGCAAGTACTTGCGCCTTGACCATAGGCTGTTCGTCAGAATTCTTCCCATGCGCCGGCTGTGGCCGTAGCGCTGCCTGAGCTTCCAAAGGCACCGGCAAGCTTGGCGCGGAGCGATCGAGCTGGCGAGGCTGCCGGGGTCGACTGCTGGGTGGCAGCGGCCGGCCGCTGATAGCCTCGATCGCCTTGGAGGGTGAACTGGCCGAGCAGATTGTTCAGGGACGCCACCTCCTTGGCCAGGCTGTGGCTGGCTGCGGTGGATTGCTCGACCATGGCGGCATTTTGCTGCGTTCCCTGATCGATGGTGTTGACCGCCGTGTTGATCTCTTGCAGGCCGGTCGCCTGCTCGCGAGCCGCCTCGACGATCGCCCGCACATTATGGTCGATCTCCTCGACCTCCTTGACGATCTGCTGCAGCGAATCTCCGGTTTTCGTCACGAGCTCGACACCGCTGTGAACCTGTTGGCCGGATGTCGAGATCAGCGCCTTGATCTCCTTCGCCGCGTGTGCCGAGCGTTGTGCCAGTTCGCGCACTTCCTGGGCAACGACCGCAAAGCCCTTGCCCGCTTCGCCGGCGCGTGCCGCCTCGACGCCCGCATTCAGCGCCAGAAGATTCGTCTGGAATGCAATGTCGTCGATAACGCCGATGATATTGCTGATTTCGCTCGACGACTTCGAGATCGCCTCCATCGCGGCAACCGCCTCGCGCATGACGTCGCCCGATTTCTGCGCGCCGATGCGGGCGCGGCCGACAAGCGAGCCTGCTTCCTCTGCTCGACGCGTGGAGTCCTTGACGGTGGTTGTGATCTCTTCCAATGCGGCGGCGGTTTCCTCGACAGAGGCGGCCTGTTGTTCGGTGCGCTTGGAGAGGTCGTCGGAGGCCGAACGGATCTCGTTTGCGCCGGCCTCGATGGCCTGGGCATTCTCGCCGACGGCGCGCAGCGTATCCTGGAGCTTTGCCATCGATGCGTTGAAGTTGGCCCGGAGCTGATCAAGATGGGCAACGAAGGGTTTGTCGATGCGATAGGTTACGTTGCCGTTGGAAAGCTCGGCGAGGCCCGCGGCCAATCCATCGACGGCAAACTGGGTGTCGGCCGCATCCTTGGCCTTTTGCGCCTCGCGTTCGAGCCTCTCCTTTTCCGAGAGATTGCGGCCGGCATCGGCCTCCTGCTCCAGGCGGATGCGCTCGATCGCATTGTCGCGGAAGACCGACACGGCGGCTGCCATCTGGCCGACCTCGTCCTTGCGCTCGATGCCAGATATGGCTTCCTCCGTCTCGCCCCTGGCCAGCGACGCCATGCGGGCGCGCAGCCGCTCGATCGGCGTCGTGATGCCACGGGCGGAAACCAGAAGAGCAGTCAGGATTGCGGCGGTAAAGATGAGGCCAAGCGTAATCAAGGTATAGGTGATGGTCCCGGCCGTTTGCTCAGTGAGCATATTGCTCTTGGCAGCTATATTCTTGTTGAAGGCGTCGAGCCAGTTTCGAACCGCGAGCACCTCTGCATCGATCAGCGGATCTGCCTGCTTCAAGAGCTGGGTGGCGTTGTCGTTGTCGTCAGCCAATCCGGCCTTCACCGCCTGATCGGTCAAGGCAATGATATTGTTGGCCTGAGCCGTAAGTGCATCGATCGCTGTCGCCTCGGCAGGCATCAGCCGTTTGGCGTTTGCGAGGCGCTCGAGGAGGATCCTCCTGTTGTCGTCGTAATCGTTGGTAAACTTCGCCATCGCCGGGTCTTTGGAGCTGTAGACAAGGATCTGGTAGGCGCTGTAGCTGAGTGCCACGACCCGCTGGCTCGCACGCGACATTTCCACCGCGGCTGTTTCGTCATTCGAGATGAAATCCGAGTAGGACTTGACCGTATTCTTGTATTGGCTGGAAACAACGAGAACGCCTGCAATCCCGATCAGACAGATCGGGATGATGATGGAGAGGACTTTGGTTCTGATCTTGGCGTTCTGCAGGAATGACATGGTTCGGCTCGCGCGTGATGAAGGTCAGGCAATGTTGTGCGATAGGGGTAGTCGCACGTTTTGGCGTCTGCCTGCTTCGTGGTCGGGGGACATTACAGAGAGGGAGCGTCCTGCTCGTCGCCGTTGGCGCTGTATCAATAGAAGATCACAGGAGCCTGACAAAACTATTAATGATAATCAATATTAATGTGATCTAATAATATGCATGCATAAGTATTTATAAAATATAATCTATCATCATCAGAGATTTATTGGATCAAACGCTTCTCAACTTTGGCGACAGTGATGCGATCGGTAACAGCAGATGTAATCTTCCTCCTTATAACGTATGACTTGGTTATTTATCGGAAGCGATATCGTCGCCGGACGATTGAACCAAATCCAAACAGCCTGGAGCGAGGAGATCCAGGTCTGTCAGCGGCCTGTAGAACACAGGATATGCTGAAGCTCTGGCAACAGCACGGCGCCGGCGACCCTTGATATGCCTGAGTCCGATCCGGTGCTGAGCATGCGTATCACGTCTCAGATACTTGACGTTCCTTGGCGGAAGGATGAGAATTTTCCGATGTATTGCTACATCTCAATTCTCTCGCCATCTGGATGGAATACGCTCTCTGACACAGAGCGATTGATTACGTTTTTGAGAGAGCAGCCCGACCTCAAGCAGATAAATGCCATGAGCTTTGGCGCTGCGGATGGGTGGCCATGGGTCGATATTGCGATTCTGAATGCAAACTCGGCGGATAGCTGGTCCAGCGACGGCAGTTTCAACCCTCGGTTCAACCGGGTCGAAATGGTTTGTTCCGACAACGAACCCCGACACTGGTATGAAGAGCTAGCCGCCAAGATAGCGGAGTTTCTTCAATGGGATGCCGTTGAGGAAGATGAGCCGAGACAGATATACGGACATTCAAAATGACCGGTGCCCGCGCTGCTGGTCGGCAATATCCGCTGGTCATCGTCCGTTGATCTCGCCGGTTTCCCGTCAGGCGGCGCCAGCCGTGTCCAGCGCGGGATAGTCGATGTAGCCCTTCTCGCCGGCTGAGAAAAACGTATCCCTGTCCGGCGCGTTGAGTGCTGCGCCCTTGAGGAAACGGGTGGGCAGGTCTGGATTGGCAAGAAATGTGCTGCCGAACACGGTGGCATCGGCCTGCCCCCTGTCCAGCGCTGCCTCGGCCTTGGCCTGGTCGAGCCCGCTGCCCATGAGATAGGCGCCACTGAAGAGCGGCTTCAGAACCGAGTGGTAGTCGACCGTCGTTCCGAACAGGGCAACATGCAGATAGGCGAGATTGAAGGCGTTCAGCTGCCGGACGAGATAGGTGTAGGTCTCCTGCGGGGTGGCGTCGGAAATGTCGTTGTAGTTTATCTCGGGCGAGATCTTGATGCCGACCCGATCGCTACCGGCCTCTTCGACCATCGCCTTCAATACCTCGAGAATGAAACGGGCGCGGTTCTCGATCGAACCACCATATTGATCCGCGCGCTTGTTGCTGCCTGAGGAGAGAAACTGTTCCGGCAGATATCCCGAAGCGGCATGCAGCTCCACGCCATCGAAACCGGCTTCGAGCGCCCGGCGGGTTGCCACGCGATATCCGGCGACGCTCAGCGCGTGTGGCGTGACGAAGTCCTGCTGGCCGGTGGCCGTCCAGGTCTGGCCTGCCGGCTTGATGGCCGACGGGGCGACAGGTTGTGCGTTCCCCGGAAGCAGCGAGGGGTGAGAGATGCGGCCGCAATGCATGATCTGCATGAAGATGCGGGCGCCACGGGCATGGACCGCGTCCGTTACGCGCTTCCAGGCAGCGACCTGGGCGTCGGTCTCGATGCCGGGCGTGCGGACATAGCCCTTGCCTGTTGCGGCCGGATATACGCCTTCGCTGATGATCAGCCCGGCGCCTGCACGCTGGCTGTAATAGGTCATGACGATATCCGTGGGTACGCCGTCGTCATCATTGGCACGGGAGCGCGTCATCGGCGCCATAACGAAGCGATTGGGAAGTTCGTACCGGCCGATCCGGACGGGTGTGAAGAGGTTGCTCATGATTGGACGTGTCCTTTTTGGTTGCGTCCGCAATACATGGTCATCACCTCGATCGGGATAAATAGAAGAAAATGGAAGTGATTGATTCATTAATGGAGCAATGACGTGGAGTTTCTGAACGACATGGCTCTGTATGTGGCCCGGCATCAGTTTCGACTTCGACGAATTGGCCCCGGCGTTGTTGACGATGGCGGTGACGGGCGGGAAGGTCTTTGCGACCTCGGCGGCGATCGTTCATTCACTCTCGCTATCGGAAGTGGGGCGGACAGATGCTAGGATCGAAGTCGGTCGATCAGCCCGCATTGCTTTGCGAAGTCTCGCTCGAAGGCTACGTCACCGCGCGTCCCGTCTTGCAAAACATGGGAGGGTGATAATGTGATCATGGAAATGGATGCTGATTTGTTCTGAAAAGTGCACTGGGAGGAGGCCCAATGACCACGATCCATCAGACGCTGTATCGCGAACGGCTGACATCCGCGGAGAGGGCGGTCGCCATGATCCCGTCCGGGGCAAAGGTCGCGATGCCGCTGGCCGCCGGTCAGCCGCCCGCCATCCTTGCGGCGTTTGCCGAACGAGCCCGTGCGGGAGCCGTTAAGAATGTGCGGCTCCACTATCTCCTTTGCACGGGCGTCGCCGGTACCAGCGTGTTCGATTTCGAGCCGCGCGACGTCATTATCCCCATGAGTTATTTTCATGGAGGCGTGGAGCGTGCGCTCGACAACAGGCGATCGGCGGAGGCGTTGCCAGCCGTCGACCTGGTGCCCTGTCATTTTAGCCAGGTGCCGCGCTCGATGGTCGAGCATGTCGGTGTGGATACCTTAATTGCGACCGTCTCGCCGATGGACGCGGACGGCAATTTCAGCCTCGGCGCCAGCACCGACTATGCGCTCACGGTATCGCGAAAGCCCGGAATCCGGCTGATCCTTGAGGTCAATCGCAACATGCCCTATGTGCGCGGCGATTGCATGATCCCCGTATCAAGCGTGACGGCGCTGGTCGAAAACAACGTCGGCCTGCCGATCTTGCCGGCTGCCCCGCGCAATGAGGTAGATGATGTCATCGGAGCGATCATCGCGGGCCTGGTGGAAGACGGCGATTGCCTGCAAATGGGTATCGGTGCCTTGCCCGATGCGGTGTGCTCGGGGCTTTCTCGTCATCGCCACCTCGGCATCCATACGGAGATGATGACGCCAGGTCTCGCCAGGCTGGTCAAGGCGGGCGTGGTCGACAATAGTCGCAAGCAAACGCATGTTGGGCAGTCGATCTTCACCTTTGCGCTGGGAGATCAGGCGCTCTACGACTTTCTGGACAACAATCCGGACGTCGAGGCCTATCCGGTCGATTATGTGAACAATCCCTTCGTCATTGCCCAGAATAACCGGGTGGTGTCGGTCAATGCGACGCTGCAGGTTGACCTGAACGGAGCGTGCAATTCTGAATTCATGAATGGAAGGCAATTCAGTGCGTCCGGCGGCCAGGTCGACTTCGTGCGCGGTGCCTATGCCTCGCGCGGCGGACGTTCGATCATCGCCTGTCATTCCACGGCGGCGAAAGGCACGCTCTCGCGCATCGTTCCGGCGCTGACGGGACCGGTGACGACATCGCGCAACGACACCCATATCGTTGTGACCGAGTATGGGTGGGCGAACCTCAAGGGCAAGTCCGTGGCCGAGCGAGCAAGGGCGCTGATCGGACTGGCCCACCCCGATTTTCGCGAGGATCTGGACCGGGCAGCCCATGGGGCAGGGCTCTACGCTGATACTGCGTTGGGTGCACGGACTTTGAACGCCGAGCGTTGAGATGGGAAGGTCGTCACCTCAACGGAATGATGGCTCTGACGTTCGAACCCTTTCAGGGCAAGGAATTGCAACTCGCTGACAGCAGAAGAAAAAGGCATTCATGTCCGCATGTTCTTCGATGTGGTGACCGCGCTGTCGAGGACAGCGCACCAACCTGGGCTTAAGTGGCATTGTCGTCGCGCTTACTGACCGCCCCGGATGAAATCCGCAATCCGTTCGGCGATCATGATGGTGGGTATGTTGGTGTTGGCGCAGGGGATCGACGGCATCAGCGAGGCATCGCAGACGCGCAGTCCCTCGACGCCGTAGACTCGGCCTGTCGGAGACGTCACGGCCATGGGATCGTCCGTTGATCCCATGCGGCAGGTGCCGGAGGGATGCCAGGTGCCGCCGACATGCCGACGGACGAATTCGGTCAGCACCGCATCGTCGTTGAGCAGGTCTTCCATGCTGGTGCCGAGAGTGACGGCGGAATGGATGAGGGCGGTGCGCAAGGGACCCGCGAGGTCGAGCATCGCCGACAATGCGCCGCGCTGGATCGCGTTCCATGCGCCGGGAACGGCAACTTTCGCGACGCGCGGGGAATAGCTGGAGGGAAATACCGTGTCCCTATAGCCGTTCATATGCGGATCGAGCAGCACCTGCGCGCCCATGCGCAACGCCAGTTTCAGCCGTTCGAGGTCGCGTTCGTCCGTCAGCATCCGAAAATCGACCTCGGGCTCCGCCAGTGGATCGGCTGAGCCAAGCTTCAGGACGCCGCGCGAATAGGACTTGTTGACCCAGAAGAACAGGCTGCCCATCCGCAGGCCGACCGAATGCCAGCCGGAGCGTGACAGGATGGCGGCATGCATATCGCCCCGCGGCGTGCCGGGAAGGCCCGAGGAGAAGCGCCAGATCGATTGCTCGTGGTGCTCCGTGTGGTCGCGCACCCGCATCCGTGGCGGTAGATAGGCGGCGACCGCGATGGACGGGTGTTCCATCAGGTTGCGGCCGATGCCCGTGCGGGACGAGATGACGGGAATGCCGAGCGCCGCGAGATCCGCGCCGGGACCGATGCCGGAGCGCAGCAACAGCGCCGGGGAATGGATCGCACCCGAAGCCACGATGACTTCGTGCGCCCTGATCGTCTGGGGATGGGTGCCCGTAAGCGTGGCGCCGATCGCCCGCCTGCCCTCGAAGAGAATACGCGTCGCGCTGCTGTCGGTGATGATCGTGAGGTTCGGACGACGGCGAACATCGGGCGTGAGATAGGCAATCGAGGTCGGCAGGCGTTCGCCGGCATCGCTGACGGCGACGGCGCCCCGGAACGTGCCGTCCTCCCAGGGGCCATTCTGGTCGGGACGGATCGGGTGTCCTCGTGTCTCCAGCGTTTTCATCACGCGATCGACGAAGGGCGATATCCTCTCGTCCGTGACCCGCCGGATCGACAGCGGTCCGTCCATCCCATGCAGGGGGCCACCGAAATCCCGGTCGGCCTCTATTCTGCGGAAATAGGGCAGGCAGCTCTCCCATCCCCAGCCGGTCGCCCCCAGTTCCTCCCATTCGGCATAGTCGGACGGCGCGCCGCGATTGGCCATCAGCGCGTTGATGGCAGAGCCGCCGCCGAGAAGTTTTGCCTGTTCGTAGCGGCGGGACGAGCGGACGGCGCTGTTCGATCTGGAGGAGCCCATAAAGGCGGTAAGCGAGGACCATATGTTACGGGTGTCGAGATAGGCGCGGCCCGGATAACGGCTGCGCACGTCATCGGGGACGTCGCCGGCGGCAATGTTGCGTCCGGCTTCGACTAGAACCACCGTCCGCTTCGGATCTTCCGACAGCCGCGCTGCCAGAACGCATCCGGCCGATCCGCCGCCGAGGATCAGGTGATCGGCAATCATGCCGTCTTCCCCTGGCGGCGATCCGTGTTGCGCGCATTGATCGCCACCAGCATCACCAGGATGAAGGAAATCGCCGTCAGCAGCGAGCTAATCGACGCGATCGTCGGATCGATTTCATCGCGGAGCGCGGTGAACATGCGCTTTGTCAGCGTCTGGTACTGGCCGCCGGAAATGAAGAGTGAAACGACGGTCTCGTCCATGGCGGAAATGAAGGCGAACAGCATGCCGGAAATCACGCTGGGCCGGATTTGTGGCAGGGTCACGACGAAGAAGGTGCGCAACCGGTTCATGCCGAGGCTGCGCGACACCATCTCCTGCGTATGGTCGAATTTCCGGAGGCCGACCAGAACCGATGTAATGACATAGGGCAGGCCGAGCATGACATTGGCGAGGATTAGCCCCGTCATGGTGGCAATCAGGCCGATCTGGGCATAGACGAGAAAGACGCCGACGGCGGTGATGACGATCGGAACGATCAGCGGCAGGAGCAGCAGCATTTGCAGGCTGCGCACCAGCCGGGACGAGGTCATATCAAGCGCGTAGGCGGCCGCCGTGCCGAAGATCGTCGCCAGGATGGCGCTCGAAATGGAGACGATAAGGCTGACGCGGGTCGCCTGCATCCATGCGGCACTGCTGAGATAAGCCTCGTACCAGCGCAGGGACCATGACGGAGGCGGGAAGGACAGGAACCGGGCGCCCGAAAACGACATGGGCACGATGATGAGGATCGGGATGATCAGCCAGGCGAGGATAAGGGCGACGACGGCATAAAGCAGGATTTTGGACATACGCATGTGTCACCTCGTTCCCATGATGCGTTCAAACGGGATGATCAGGCTTGCCAGCCGGAAGACGAGGAACACGCAGGCCATCAGCACCACGCTGATCGACGATGCCGCACCCCATTCATTGTAGACCTCGATGTTGCGGGAGACGAGCATGGAGACCATGTAGGTGCGGCCGCCGCCGAGAAGTTCCGGTGTGATGTAGAAACCGAGCGTCAGCACGAAGACCAGAACCATGCCGGCGATCATGCCAGGCAGGGACAGCGGCAGGAAGACCCGCGCAAACACATGCACCGGCGATCCGCCGAGGCTGGCACCTGCCATCGTCAGCTCGGGCGGGATTTTCTTCATGGTCGCATAGAGCGGCAGCACCATGAAGGGCAGCAGGATATGAATGGTTGCCAGAACTGTGCCGAACTCGTTGTTGACGAGCAGCAGTGGACTGTCGATCAGCCCGGCACTCTTCAGCGCCGAATTGACGATACCGGTTCTCTGCAACAGGATGAGCCAAGCATAGGCGCGCACGAGCACGCTGGTCCAGAAGGGCAGCAGGACCATTGCGAGAATGAGCACGCTCCAGCGCTGCGGCAGGCCCGCCGCCACATAGGCGACGGGGTAGCCGAGCAGAAGCGCCGCGAGCGTCACCACGAACGCGATGCGGAAGGTCTGAAGGAAGGTCATCCAGTAGACGGAATCGGTGAGGAACCGTTCGTAGTTGACGAGCGTGAAACCGCCGTCCTGCCAGATCGATTGCCAGGCAAGCCAGAGCAGCGGCACGATCAGCAGCGACACGACCACGAGCAGGGCCGGGGCCAGCAGCATCAGCATCAGCCTCTGCTCGCGCCGGTCATGACGCTCCGAAGGATTGCTTGTCGAAACGGTCATAGGTGACCCTCCATGGGCCGGGTGATTACTTCTGGATGAAGGATGCCCAGCGCTTCTGCGCTTCCTCGCCGGCAGGCGAACTCCACCACTTGTCCGACACCAGAACCTGCTTGGCGGCGTTCTCCGGCGAGCTTGGCATTTCAGCCGCACGCTCCGGGGAAATCTTGCCGGTCTTGTAGGCCTCCGGATTGCCCGGACCGTAATCGATGTAGGCCGGGAAGTTCGCCTGGATATCCGGCGTCATCGCCGCGTTGACGAATTTCACGGCGGTGTCGAGATTGGGCGCACCCTTGAGAATGCAAAGCGATGTGTATTGCAGGAAGCCCTGGTTGAACGTGTAGCTGATCGGGGCTCCTTCCTTGGCGACGGCGGTTACGCGACCGTTCCAGGCCATTTCCATGTCGACTTCGCCGTCGGCAAGGAGCTGCGCCGATTGAGCGCCCGAGGTCCACCAGACGGTAACGTAAGGCTTGATTTCCTCAAGCTTCTTGAAGGCGCGATCGACATCCAGCGGATAGAGCTTGTCGGCAGGAACGCCGTCGGCGAGAAGGGCTGCTTCCAGCGTGGCAAGCGGATGGTTGCGCAGCGCGCGCGTGCCCGGAAACTTCTTGACGTCCCAGAAATCCGCCCAGCTCTTTGGCGGGTTTGCTCCGAACTTCTCCTTGTTGTAGGCGAGCACACTCGAATAGAATTCATAGGCCACGGAATAGGGGCTCTTGTATTCCGCCGGCATTTTCTCGGCATTAGGGATCTTGGAGAAATCGAGGGTCTCGATCATGCCCTGCTGGCCGCCACGGACGCAATCCTGTGTCGGCGTATCGACGACATCCCAGATCGGCTTGCCCGTCGATGTCTGGGTCTTGATGACCGGCCAGGCGTCCGGTGCGCTGTCCTGGTTGACGGTGATCCCGAGCAATTTGGCGACGGGATCGAGGATCGCCTTGGTCTGCGCATCCTGATAGGCGCCGCCCTGGGATACGAAGGTGATCTGTTCAGCCGAGGCAAGGCCGGCTGAGAGGGCGATGGCTGACGCGGAAAGCACGAGAGTGGAAAATTTCAGTATCATGTCCGTTCTCCTCTTTTGGCAGGATTTTAAACCCCGCTTTTTTTGATGCGTGAAATGCCGGGTCTTATCGCCCGATTGCATCCAGGAACTGGTACCAGCCGGCGACGAGCCGGACGGCGGGTTCCCGGATGGGATAGAAGGGAACGGGCTTCAACCGTTCGGAAGTTAGAAGTCCGAGGTCGGGGCCCTCGCCGGCGACGATCGCTGCGACGTGCCTGCCCATGCTGGAGGCAAGCGCCACGCCAGTGCCGTTGTAACCGACCGCGTAGACGAGGCGTTCGTCCAGCCGTCCCACATGCGGAATGCTGTCCATGGTCATGGCGACGAGACCGGACCATCGGTGGGTAACGGCGGCGTCCGAAAGTTCGGGGAACTGCCGCACCATCGCTTTGTGCAGCGCGGCGAAGGCGCTTTCGGAATCCGTCTTGCCGAAGGCGCCGCGGCCGCCATAGAGCAGCCGGTCGCCCGCCTTGCGAAACCAGCGCATCATCCGCCGGGTCTCGGTGTAGCTGCGGCCATTGGCCAAGAGAGCGCCACCAGCTTTACCGGACAGCGGTTCCGTGGCGATCATGGCCGAGCGGAAGGGGATGATCGCCTTGTGAACCGCCGCCGTCGCGCGTGTCAGGTCGGAGTAGGAATTGGTGGCGATGACGACCTGTCCGGCGGTGATGGTGCCGTGCGGCATTTCCAGAAGCACGCCGGATCCCTCGCGTCTGAGGCCCGTGACCGGCGTATTCTCGAAGATGTCGATGCCGACGGCCTTCAGCCCGGCGGCAATGCCGAACACGAAATTGAGGGGGTGAATGACGCCGCCATGGGTGTTGAGCATGCCGCCGGTAAAATCTCGAGAACCGGTTTCTCTTTCCATATCCCCTGGTGAAAGGATGGAGCAGGCGCTGTCGCCGAGCGCTTGCTTCAACCAGCCCACTTCCGCCTTGAGAGCCTCAAGCGAGACCGCATTATGGGCACAGCGCAAAGAACCCGTCGGCCTGTATCCGGCGGATGTGATGCCGTAATCCTCGACCAGCTCGCCGACATGCTCGATGGCTTCGATGCCGAGATCGTGCATGCGCCGGGCGGTCTCGATGCCGAACCGGCCGGCGATGTCGGAAAAGGCGAGCCGGAACTTTCCGGAGACGACGCCGCCATTGCGCCCGCTTGCGCCCCAGCCGATACGGTTTGCTTCCAGCACCACCGATGACAGGCCCCGGCGGGCGAGGTAACGGGCCGTGCTCAGGCCCGTATAACCGCCGCCGATGATGGCCACGTCATAGCGATGATCGCCCGACAGCGTGCCGAAGACCGGACGGTCCACGGCTGTCTCCTGCCAAAGGGAGTTGATATCGGGAAAGGGAGGGTGGGCGGCGGCCATCGTCTATCCTCAGGCCGCGCTTGCGGTCTGAACGCCGGCGGCAAGCTCCGCGTCAACGGCGTCGGCAAGCTGTTTCAGCGAGGAGAAATGGAAGTCCGGCTTTGTCAGCACCTTGGGCTCCGGCGTGCCGCCGAACCCCGTCTGACCCTGACGCCGCTCGATCCAGCATGTCGTGTAGCCGAGCTCCTTGGCCACGCCGATATCATGGTGTTGGCTCTGGGCAACGTGCAGGATTTCCGACTGTTTGAATCCGGAAGCGGATTGGCGGCCCTTGTTGAAGGCGAAGAACTGCGGATTGGGCTTGGCGCATCCGGTCTCATCGCAGGTGACGCTGTCGTGGAACGGATTGCCGAGCGTGTCCGAATAGGCCGAGAAGGCTGTGCGGTCTGCATTCGTCATTGCCACCAGCCGGAAATTCTTGCGCAGGCGCGCCAGGGCCGCGACCGAGTCCGAGAAGGCCGGCCAGCGCAGGACCGCAAGCTGAAAGGCTTCCGCGGTCGCGTCATCTTTCACGAAGCCGCATTCCATCGCCAGGGAGAGGTAGACGTCCTTCATGGCAAAAGAGGAGCGGCCGTAGAATTTGTCCCGCCCGCGCTTGTAGGGCTCGAAGATCTCGTCGTCGGAGGCTGCGGCGGCTTTCTCCCCGCCAAGAGCCCGAACGGCATTCAGGACACCCGTTTCGAAATCGATCAAAGTGCCGACG